>DATHYN010000427.1:0-26757 GCA_035459145.1 Anaerolineae bacterium
GGCGCGGGGGACGGAGCGGTGGGGTGAGGGGTGGTGGGGGCGGGCGCAGAAGGAGATTGAGGCGTGGTGGGGTGAGGGTTGATGGGATTGCAGAATTTATGGGATCGGTATGAGCGGATGCCGGTGATTTTGGAGTAGGGCAGGTATATGTGTCGTTTGAGGTGAAGATTGATTCGATGATGGTTGGAGAAATTAACGCGGATTTTGGGGATTTGACAGATTTTTTTGGTTGATGAAATGGGGAAGGGTGTTTAATTGGAAGATTAGTTTTAGGTGAGGATTGATTTGATGATGGTTGGAGAAATTAACGCGGATTTTGGGGATTTGACAGATTTTTTTTGGTTGGTGAAATGAGGAAGGGTGTTTGATTGGAAGGTTCGGTTGAGGTGGAGATTGATTTGATGGTGTTTGGAGAATTTAACGCGGATTTTGGGGATTTGACAGATTTTTTTGGGTTGGTGAAATGAGGCGGGGTGTTTGATTGGTAAGAAAAAGTAATAAAACTTTTTGGAAATTAGGTTAGAAGATATAAAAAAGAGGGTATCAGAATGAGTGATGAGCGTGTGAGTGATGATGGTAGGATAGAGCGGTTGATGAAGTGGGGGGAAGAGGTTATGAAAAAAAAGCGGTCTGAGCGCGTCCATATTACGATTGTGAGTAGCAGTATTATTGTGGTGACGATTGTGGTTTTAGTGGTGGTGTTGGGGTGTGGGGGGGGATGTCAAGATGAAAAGTTGGCCTTGATTATTTTGGTGAGTGGGGCAATTGGTGGTGGTGTGAACAACATTATACGGTTTCAGGATCGGTTGGCGTTTGAGGCGGGGGCTAATTCATCGAAACAGAGGGTGTTTTATGTGGAGAGTGAAAATTCGCCGGAAGTGATTGCGTTGAAGAGGTGGCGGTCGATTCGGATTTATTTGGCGCCGTTTATTGGTGGCATTTTTGCGTTTGTTTTGTATATTTTGTTTATGGCGGGTTTTATTGAAGGGACATTTTTTCCACAGTTTGAGGGGGTAGGTGAGGCTTATACGGGTTTTGTGGATTTTGCTAGTGGGACGCGGCCGGCGACAAATTCAGATATGGCGAAGGCGTTGATTTGGGCATTTTTGGCTGGTTTTTCAGAGAGGATAGTGCCGACGTTTTTGGCCGAGGTAGAGAAAGCGGGGAAGGGTTAATCGCCGAAGCAGATATCGAGGTCACGGGCGGTGAGCATGGTATCGCAGTCGAGAGGGACGACTTTCATGCGGTTGGTGGCTTCGGCGAGGGGGATGTAGTGGACGGTGGGGGGGGCGAGGGCGACCATAATGCCGGATTCGCCTTCTTCGAGGGCGCGAACGGCGGCGGCGCCGAAGCGGAGGGAGAGTAAGCGGTCGAAGGAGGTGGGGGTGCCGCCACGGAGGAGGTGGCCGAGGCGGACGACGCGGACATCGCGGCCGGTTAGTTTGGTTAATTCATCACCGACTTTATAGCCAATGCCGCCGAGGCGAACGCGGTTGCCGGCACGTTCCGCTTCAATGATGGAGACGGTGCCACCTTGGGGGACAGCCCCCTCGGCGACAACGACGATGCTGTATTGATGGCCAGCGCTATGTCGAGCGTGGAGGTGGTCAGCGATTTTGGCGATGTCGTAAGGGAGTTCGGGGATGAGGATGGCGTCGGCGGCGCCGGCGACGCCGGCGTGGAGGGCGATCCAACCAGCGTAGCGACCCATGACTTCGACGACCATAATACGGTGGTGGGCGGCGGCGGTAGCGTGGAGACGGTCGATGCTTTGGGTGGCGAAATCGGCGGCGGTATCGAAGCCGAACGTGAGGACAGTGCCATCTAAGTCGTTATCGATTGTTTTGGGGACGCCGATAACGCGTAATCCTTTTTTAGAGAGCTCATTGGCGAGGGTGAGCGAGCCATCGCCACCGATGGCGACGAGGGCGTCAAGGCGTTGTGTTTTGAAGGCGGCGAAAATCTCGTCGGTACGGTCCCGCTCGATGACGGTGCCATCGGGGAGGGGGGTGGGGAATTTGCGTGGGTTGCCGTGGCTGGAGGTGCCGATGATGGTGCCGCCGATATGGGTGATATTGTGGACATCGTGGGGGGTGAGGCGGGTTATCCAGCCATTGGGATATAGTTCAGGACTCATCAGACCGGAAAAGGCATCACGGATGCCAAAGCATTCCCAGCCACGCTTGTGGGCGGCGATGACGACAGCGCGGATGACGGCATTAAGGCCGGGGGCGTCGCCGCCGCCGGTATTGATAGCGATACGTTTAATGGGGGGGAATTTAGCTTTTTTACTCATAAAGGTATGGTAGCAGAAAAGAGGAGGGGGTACAAGAAATGGGACAAAATTGTCTTGTTTGGGTGACAGACGGCTGTTGGGTGGTAAGTTATAATGAAGGAGGATGAAAATTTATAGTGGTGTGGCACTATCTGTGAGGAGAATTTTGATGTTAACCCAAATAAAGATGACGCGTTTTTTTGTTTTGTGTTCGACTATTGTGGTCGGTGGTTTGATGGTTTATCAGATGGGTTTGATGTTGGTTGGGGGTGGTGGGGTGAAGGCCGAGGGGCGGGGGGAGGGAGTATTGGCACCAGTGGGGGGAGCTGTTGTTCCTGATTTCAACTCTATACCCTTTGAAGTGGCCTTTGATTTGAATCAAAATACCGAAAGTGCGGCTTTGGATAGCTTGACAGTTGTTGATGGGGAGTTGTACTTTTCAGCGCTAAATGAAATATACGGGTATGAAGTGTGGAAGCATGATCCGGTCAGTGATGAGACTTTCTTGTTGGCGGATTTATATGCGGGGCAAAATTTTCAGACCCCATATCATTTTGAAGAGATTGATAATAAGCTTTATTTTCAGGCAGAAAGTGATGTTGGGGGATTTGAGGGGTGGGTACATGATCCTAGTACCGGTATGACTTCGTTGTTGGCGGATATTTTTTCAGGGACGTTGGGGTCGTATGCACAAGGTTTTACTGAGGTTGGGGGAAAAGTTTATTTTATGGCCAATGATGGTGTTGTGGGGGGAGAGTTGTGGGTTTATGATCCGACGGTACCAACGGTGACGTTGGCTATGGATGTTTATCCGGGGGTGGACGGTTCTTTTCTACGGGAGTTGAATGGTATTGGGGATACGCTTTATTTTTTGGCCAGTGATGGGGTATCGGCTTCCCAATTTTGGATTTATGATTCGGTGTTGATGACGGGGAGTGTGGCGGCCGAGGTGACTGGTACTGTATTTTATCCAACTGTAGTGGCTGGTAAATTATATTTTACGGTTTATGATGGGAGTACAATTCGGTTGTGGGTACATGATCCAGCTGTGCCGGCACCGACGTTATTGATTGATGATCCGGTTAATCAATTTAATAGTTTTCCGGAGCAATTGACTGGTTTTGACGGCAAAATTTATTTTACGGCCAATAAGAGTGGCATCGGGACAGAGTTGTGGGCTTACGATCCGCTGGTACCAACGATCACGTTAGCGGCTGATATTCGGACTGGTAGTGGTAGTAGTTCGCCGAATGAGTTAACAGTTTTAAATGACAAGCTCTATTTTCGAGCGCGGGATAATGTGCATGGCGAGGAGTTATGGGTACATGATCCGGCGGTGCCGACAACGACGTTAGCGGCCGATATTTTTGTTGGTTTTAGCAGTAGTTTTTTGCGTGATTTGACAGTTTTAGATAACAAATTATATTTTAGGGCGAGCACGTCACTGTATGGTGAAGAGTTGTGGGTCTATGATCCGGTAGCGATGACAGCGACCTTAGCGGCCGATATTGTACCGGGTGGAAATAGCGCAAGCATTTATCAAATTACAGCTTTGGGAGGAAAACTTTATTTTCAGGCAAATACGGCGACAACGGGGGGGGAGTTGTGGCGTTATGATCCGGTTACTGGGGTGGCATCATTGGTCGAAGATATTAATAAAGCGACAAAGGGATCTGATCTGGGCGAGATGGTTGTGATTGATGATATGATTTATATAGTTGGGAGTGATGGGAGTATCCATGGTGAGCTGTGGCGATATGATACAACGGAGCAAACAATGACGTTGGCTACCTATATTAATGAAAATGGAGGCGCATCGATAGAAGATTTGATCCTTTTGGATGGTCAGTTATATTTTGAGGCGAATGATGGTGTGGTGGGGTCGGCATTGTGGAAATATGATCCGGTGTTGATGACAACAACATTGGTGGCTGACATTCGAGCTGATTTTTT
Source organism: Anaerolineae bacterium (assembly GCA_035459145.1). Taxonomy (GTDB): domain Bacteria; phylum Chloroflexota; class Anaerolineae; order Promineifilales; family Promineifilaceae; genus DATHYN01. The sequence goes on from DATHYN010000427.1 coordinate 4,229, forward strand.
TTCGCCGGATATTCAGTTTATGACTGTCTTATCAGGTAGTCTTTATTTTCGAGCCAATAATGGCATCTCTGGTATTGAGTTGTGGAAACATGATCCAGCGGTACCAACGACGACGTTAGTGGCTGATATTTTTGCGGGGGGTAATGGGTCGGCGCCGCAAGAGTTCACGGTTTTGGCTGATAAGTTGTATTTTAGCGCGTACGATGGGGTACATGGGTATGAGTTGTGGGTGCATGATCCAGCGGTACCAACAACGACATTGGTCGCTGATATCCGACCGGGATCCTTTAATTCGTCACCGAATGATTTGCAGGTGTTGGCAAACAAGTTGTACTTTGAAGCGACTGATGGTGTGTCTGGGTATGAGTTGTGGGTGCATGATCCAGCGGTGCCAACAACGACATTAGCGGCGGATATTGCGGCGGGGGGCGATAGTTCTGGGGTGACAGAGTTGACCGTTGTGGATAATAAGTTGTATTTTAGGGCATATGCTGAGGGGCAGGGAGAGTTATGGTCGTATGATCCGGTCTTGATGACGGCGACGTTGGCGGCGGATGTGAATGGTAGTGAGAGTTCGTGGCCGAGTAGCTTGGTGCCCTTAGATGGTAAATTGTACTTCTTGGCGATGGATGTGATGTGGGGGGAGGAGTTGTGGGTATATGATCCAGCGTTGATGACGGCGACGTTGGTAGCGGATATTTATGCGGGGGCGAGTGGGTCGTCGGTGATGGAGTTAACGGCCGTTAACAACAAACTCTACATGCAAGCGGATTATGGTGGTATAGATGGCATGGAACTGTGGGTTCATAATCCCGCTATGGGCACAACAACGGGCTATAATTTATATGAAGGCGATTATCAATCATCAGCACCAACAAGATTTATGGCGGTGGGTGATGATGTTTATTTCCAAGCGACGGATAATTTGTATGGTTTAGAGTTGTGGCGTACGGTGGAAAATGCGGCGGTGGCACCTAATCTGGTTGTTGAAGAGATAACGGCGGGCATTATCGGTTTGAATTGGGGACGTGATAAGGCAAACTGTGCGTATGGGGTGTGGCGGAGTGAGGGGCCGTATAGTGGCTTTGGGTTGTTGGCGGATAATGTGACCAGTAGTCCGTATTATGATACCGGTAGCGGGGTGGGGAATGTGGGCCTCAATCATTTTTATGAAGTGGTAGCGACGGCATGTAATGGTAGGAGTCAGGCGGTATCGGGACGGGTGGGTGAGTTTGATTATGGGGTGGTGATTGGGGAGTAGGGGTTAAGGGGGGGGGAGTTGGTGGGTGGCATTGGCCATGATGAGATGGTTGGTGGGGGTGAGGATGGCGATGATTTCGTTGGGGCCGAGGGCGACGAGGGTGACGGAGGAGGGGGTGAGGAGGGGGGCGACTTTATTGTAGATGTTGGGGTTGGTGAGGTAGGTTTGGGGGCCGAGGTTTTGGGGGCGGTCAGGGCCGCGGCCAGTGGGGGTGAGGTCGAATGCTTTTTCGATGTCGAGATGGAGATAGTGACCGGCCATTTTAGCTTGTTCGATCGCTTCTTGGCCACGAGATTCGGTGCCATTGAGGGTGCCAATGAGGATATAGGGAGTGGCACGTAGGTAGATGATAAGGTATAAGCCGCCACCAATGAGAATTGTTAGCCAGATTATGCCGCCGATGAGGGGGATGGCGGGAAATGTTTGTCCCCAAAAGTAGGTGGCGATGAAAAAGATGAGTGTACTACCCAAAATGAGGGCAAGGATAATGCGACGACCCCGTTGTAAATTATGGCGAATAATTTGATAAATAGCTGTCCACGGCATTGTATCTTATCTTAGAAAGAGGTTATTGAAAAATATGAGTTATCCCTGATGATGGTATCACGTAATTAAGTGATTGCAAAATGGGGATAACTCATATTTATTTCGTTTTAGTAGGGAGGGGGGAGATTAAGCTGGTTGTAGCTCAGACGTTTCTGGTTTGGCTAAAGGGTAGTCAAGATAACCTTCAGGGCCGGGGGTGAAGAAGGTGTTGGAGTCAGGGGTATTGAGGTCAAGGTCGTGTTTGAAACGGTAGACGAGATCAGGGTTGGCGAGGAGGGCGGTACCGAAGGCGGTGAGTTCAGCTTCATCGTTTTGGAGAATGGCTTCGGCGCTATCTTTGGTGAGGCCACCACTGGCGATGATGGTGCCACCGAACGCGTCACGGATTTTGCGTTTAACGCTAGGTTCGACGGTGGGGGCACCTTGGGAAGAGTGGTCGACGATGTGGATGTAAGCGAGATCTAATTTGCCTAGTTCGGCGGCTAAATGTTCGTAAGCTTCCTCGGTTTCATCAAAAAGTTTGACATCGTTGAACACGCCATAAGGGGAAAGGCGGATGCCGGTACGGTCAGGACCGATGGCGTCAGCAACTTGGGCGGCTACTTCTAGGGCGAAGCGGGCGCGGTTTTGGTGGGAGCCACCGTATTCGTCGGAGCGTTGGTTGGTGCCGGGGTTGATAAATTGGTCGATCAGGTAGCCATTGGCACCGTGGAGTTCGACGCCATCGAAGCCGGCGGTGATCGCATTTTGGGCGGCTTGGACGTATTCTTGTTGGGTTTGTTTGATGTCGGCGATGGTCATGGCGCGGGGGGTGGGGTGAGGTTGGGGGCCGCTTTTGTCGGTGTACATGTCGCCGGCGGCGGCGATGGCCGAGGGGCCGAGGATTTCGGCGTCATCCGCCATGTTATCGGGGTGACCAATACGACCGGTGTGCATAATTTGCAAAAAGATTTTACCGCCTTGGGCATGAACAGCGGAGGTGACTTTTTGCCAGCCTTCGATTTGTTCTTGGTTAAATATGCCGGGAATGCGGGGGTAGCCGAGTCCGTTAGGGGACGGGGCGGTGCCTTCCGTAATGATGAGGCCGGTATTGGCGCGCAGGGCGTAATACTCAGCCATCATATCATTTGGTATGTTATCAATGGCTCGTGAGCGGGTCATGGGTGACATGACGATGCGATTTTTGAGGGTGATAGAGCCTAAATTGAATTCAGTAAATAGTTTCATAGAGTTGTGTCTCCTAATGGTGATTAATGTTATTAGAAATTCGTAAACGGACTTGAGTCCACTTATTAGTGTAGCATATTTGAATAGAGGTGTCAACTGATTTTGGATGGGGGATAGAAGCAGAGCTTCGCAGGAAATTGGAGAAGGTATCGATAAAGAGAGGGGGGAGCTAATTCTGTTTGTGGGGTAAACATTATGATTGGTCGACCCTTTTCTGTGGTTTTTTACGACTAATAGGGTGGGGAAGATTTGTTTTATGGTATAGTTTAAGTGCATTGAACTAAATAGCGTCAATATTTGATATAACAAATGATACATAAAACAGTTTCATAATGCCCATTTTCCCCCATAATTTAGGAGATAATTTAAGATGACCACATATAGTGACTATAAACATAATTTTGTTGTAATGTTAGTTGTGATATTGAGCTTGGCCTTGTTGTTGGGATTGGCGACTGTTTTTGCTGAAGAGTCGGAGGCAAATGGGCAAATAGCCTTTTCAAAAGGTGATTTGCAAGAAGACAAGCTTATGGCAACCGAGTTAATTAATGTTACGATGAGTGATACAGCACCTGTTGCGTTAGATGATGTTTATGTGACCTATGGTCAAGACATGGTTAATGGTAATGTTATTTTTGACGATGGTAAGTGGGGTTTTGATTATGACGAAAATGGAGGGAGATTGGCTATTTACTCATCCACATTGCCAACCAGTGGTACCTTAGATTTGCGGACTAATGGTTATTTTACTTATACACCCTTAGTTGATTGGTATGGGGTTGTATCATTTACCTATGTCATTACTAATTTGCCAGGGGGGACAGGGGATATGGGGTTAATGCCGAGTGACACATTTAGCATGAGTACACGAGCGAGCGATATTACTTTTGGGGATTTAGATGGGGATGGGGATTTAGATGCAGTGGTCGCCCAAGATGGTTATGGAGAGGAGATATGGTTAAATGATGGGAGTGGTAATTTTGGGGTGGGGCCGATTGATCTATTGGGCAATGAGTATAGTACAGCGCTGGCTTTAGGTGATTTGGATGGGGATGGTGATTTGGATGTTGTGGCTGTTACTGATTTTAGTACAATGGCTCAGGTTTATTTAAATAATGGGAGTGGCAATTTTGGGGGTGTGGCGTTCCAAGAGTTTGGTAGTGGAGATGGGATAGATGTTGAATTGGGAGATATGGATGGGGATGGTGATTTGGATGTGGTGATCGGGACGGACTCCAATGATCATCAAATTTGGTTAAATGATGGGACAGGTTATTTTGGGACGATGCCTTATCATGTATTTGGTAATGTAGGTACAGTGCGGATTGATGTGGGGGATGTAGATGGGGATGGGGATTTGGATGTGGCCGTGGCCAAGAATATAAATTACCCCCATGAAATTTGGTTGAATAATGGAACAGGTAATGTGGGGACAGCCCCCTTTGATACGTTTGGGGTGGGGGATGGTACCGACATTGAGTTGGGGGATATGGATGGGGATGGGGATTTAGATGTGGTTGTGTCTTATAATGATCGGGCTAGTGAAGTGTGGTTAAATAATGGTTGGGGGGATTTTGGGGCGGTAATGTTTAGCAGTTTTGGTAATATATATGCACGTGATGTTGAATTAGGGGATGTGGATGGGGATGGGGATTTGGATGTGGCCGTGGGGCATTATAATAATTTACCGAGCAAGATATATGTTAATAATCAAGCTTTTCTAAGTGAAGGTGTACTGACTGGTTTTGGTAATGGTTTTGTTATAGGTGTGGCGTTAGGGGATATGGATGGGGACAATGATTTGGATGTGGGGTTGGCATATGCAAATAGTGGTCAAGAAATATGGTTAAATCAAGATGCGCGATTAGGCAAAATAAGCCAACCGGCTCAAGTGACAATTGGCGTCTTTCCGCAGGCAACAGATGGGGCTTATACGTTACCTGAAGATACATCAACAATCGGTAATATGATCAGTGAAGATACAGGCTTTGGTGTTGATATAGGTCCGGGAACATTAGCCATGGATAGTGTGGGGTATCCATTAACAGGCACTACTGTGTGGCAAGAAGATGGAGGTTTTGCTTATACGCCATGGCAAGATTGGAATGGGGTGGTAACTTATACCTATACAATGCATGATAATAGTCTGTTTGGTTTGAGTGAGGGTGATTTTGGGGAGTGGGGGATCTCTGTGGGGGATCGTGCTGATGCGATAGCTGTTGGTGATTTGAATGGGGATGGGCATCATGATATTTTTATTGCTAACAACAGTGTTGGTGAGATTTGGTTAAATGATCGGGCGGGTAGCTGGGGAAGGGAACCTGTGTATATATTAGATATTAATAACTCTGTGTCTGATATTAAATTAGGGGATTTGGATAATGACGGTGATTTGGATGTGGTTATTGCCCAGAGTTGGATTTATGCCCAGGAAGTTTGGCTAAATGATGGGAGTGGGAACTTGGGGACAGTTCCTTATGATACATTTGGGGGGGATGATACCCAAGCAATTGAGTTAGGGGATATGGATGGGGATGGTGATTTAGACGCGGTTTATGTTAATAGCAGTGATCAAATAAATTATGTTTATCTAAATGATGGAACAGGTGCTTTTAACAGTTATGCTAGTTTTGGGGATATACTTGATAGCGAGGACATTGCTTTGGCTGATATGAATGGTGATTTAGCTTTAGATATTATTGTTGTTAATAGGTATACAAACGAAATATGGTTGAATGATTATAGTGGTAATTGGGGCAGTGTAGCTGATATTAGTTTTAGTGTAGGTACTTATAGCAGTGGTCTTGATGTGGGTGATATGGATGGAGATGGAGATATGGATGTGGTGATAGCTACTAATCAAGCCAATGAGATGTGGTTAAATGATGGTACTGGTTCGGTTGGGGCTACACCTAGCTATTTGTTTGAAAACAGAAATAGCTATGCTGTTGCGGTAGGGGATGTCAATGGGGATAATGAATTAGATATTATTTTTAGTAATTGGGAAGAATCGTTGGCTGTATGGCTTAATCAGGGTGGGGGCGCGTTTGGGAGTGTAGCTGATACATCATTTGGTTTAGGTACGCATTATCAGATTTTATTAGAGGATGTAAATAATGATGGTGATTTAGATGTGATTTTAGATTATTCTGTTGGCGTGTGGTTAAATGATGGGAATGGTGATTTTGGTGAGACAACCTCAGGTTCGTTTGGGTCATCGTGGAGTAGGGATGTCGCTATGGGTGATGTGGATGGTGATGGGGATTGGGATGCAGTTGTGGCTTATGATATAGATTATGCCGAAGAGGTGTGGTTGAATGATGGCAGTGGGTATTTTGGGGAGACACCCTATAGTACTTTTGGCGCGGGTAGGAGCAACAGTATTGCGTTAGGTGATCTAGATGGGGACGGGGATTTGGATGCGGTGGTGGCTAATGATAACAATCAAGCACAAACTGTGTGGCTGAATAATGGTGCCGGTAATTTTAGTGCCAATGGTTCATTTGGAGGTGGAGAAAGTTGGAAAATAGTGTTAGGGGATGTAGATGGGGATGGGGATTTAGATGCTATTGTTGTTGATGGTTGGGGCGCGCCTCCCGAGATTTGGCTGAATAATGGTAGTGGATCTTTTAGTTCGGGTTATATATTTCCGTTTAATGCTTCTTCATATGGGGTTGCTTTAGGTGATATCGATAACGATAATGATTTAGATGCAGTGGTAGCTATCTATGGTACTGGTGTTACCGTTTGGAAGAATGATGGCACGGGAAATTTAGGTGCTTTACCTGTTCTTACCATGCCTCTTGCGGCGGTATATGATGTTGTATTAGGAGATGTAGATGGGGATGGAGATTTAGATGTAGGTGTGGCCTCAACTAATGAGGAAAATAGTGTGTGGCTAAACAGTGGTACTGGTTATTTTTATTGGTCTGGTAGTAATAACAGATTTGATAGTAGTACTACTTGGCATATGGAAAGTGGGGATATAGATGGGGATGGGGATATGGATTTAGTGTCGATTAACAGGGATAATCTCCTATCTGTATGGTTAAGTGGTGGTTCGCATGATTGGCTGGGGTCACAACTTGATTTTGTAGGTTTGAAAGATAGTGAGAATATTGATTTAGCTGATATTGATAATGATGGGGATTTAGATATTATTCAAGTGGTAAGCCGTGGTATTTATGTCTTGCTTAATCAGTCACGAACGGAGTGGCAGTCAAGTAATAGGGCTGTCATAACGATGACAGTAACGCCGGTGCCTGATCCACCAGTGGCTATTGCTGATGTTTATGTGATAAATGAAGATGTGACCTTATGGGCACGGCAAGGGGGTGTGCTCAAGAATGATTATGATGTGGATAAGGGGGATGTGTTGCAGTCAATTTTAGTAACACCACCTGCCGTGGGTGAGGTGTTATTATATGATGATGGTGATTTTGTATTTACACCGACATTAGATTATGTGGGTGTCTCAACATTTACCTATCAAGTCACAGATGGCATCTTTACAACGACGGAAACCTTGGTGACAATTAATATTACGGCCATTAATGACGCCCCTCGGCCAGCTCCCGAGTCCTACACCCTCCCCTACAACAACGTCCTCACCAGTACCGCCCCTGGCCTCCTCGCTAATGATTATGAAGTTGAAGGGGAACCAATGAGTGCGGTGATTAATCGTTTGCCAGCGCATGGAGAATTGGTCTTGAATACAGATGGTTCCTTTGTGTATACGCCGACCGCCTATTTTGCGGGGAATGACAATTTTGTTTACCAAGCGTATGATGGCAATTCGTATTCGGTGCCACAACTGGTGCCGATTAAGGTATCTGGGTGTGTGGCTCAGGTTGAGAGCAGTGGTAGTGTGTATCATAGTGCCGAGGGGGATGCGGTACAGATGGCGGTTGATGGAGCACAAGCGACGGATAGAATCAAATTGGGAGGGGATTGTTTGGGGGTAAGTTTGGTGAATGGCATGACGCAAACGGTTTATGTTGAAGATAAGCATTTGACGATTGCTGGTGGTTATGCGCCGCCTGAATGGCAGGCGATTGGTGTGATGCCGACATTGGATGCGGGCGGTTTGGGGCGCGTGTTGGTGGTGACGGGGACGGCCGAGGTGACGCTTACCAATATCATTTTGCAGAATGGGAATGGGTATGGGGGGCATGGTGGCGCGGTATATCACAGTGGTAATAGTCTATCACTGATTAATTCGGCAGTGTATAGTAGCACGACTGCGGGCAGTAATGGGGGAGGGATTTATAGTGAGGGGGCGCTGTCATTGATGCGGACGGCGGTGGTAGATAATACAGCCCTCAATGGAGGCGGGATTGCGCAGGTCATGGGAGAGTTGCAGATTGATCAAACGATTGTGGCCGAGAATGTGGCTGCCTTGGATGGGGGTGGTGTATGGCAAACAGAAGCGACAACGGTAATGAGCATCACGCAAAGCAGTATTCATCATAATCAAACCGCTTTTGGCGCAGGGGCTGGTGTGTATGGGGTTAATATGTGGGCGCAAAATAGCAGTTGGAGTGGTAATGGTGGTGAGGGGGTTTATTTAACGGGTAATGGTCAGTTGCAGTCAGTGACTATTGTTGATAATGATGGGGGCATTGTAGCTGATACGGGAGTGGTGAGTTTGGGTAGTAGTATTGTAGCGGGAAATAGTGGGGCTGATTGTAGCCTTGTTGGGGGAACTATCAGTTCTGCTGATTATAATTTAGTGGGCACAACTGGTGCTTGTCCGACGACTGGGGGTAATGATCAAACAGTATTGGCGGGTGAATTATTGGTGACGGAAATGTTGCCGTTACGGGCGCATGGTGGTCCACGGACACCATGGGGGTATCCACAGGTTCATGCGTTGTTAGCGACGAGTGTGGCCATTAATGGGGGCGCGGGGTGTGCGCCGTATGATCAGCGAGGGGTTGGTCGTGAGTTGTGTGATACAGGCGCTTTTGAGTTGGGTAATGCCAGCCGTGGTGAAAGTGGTGATTTACCGTTAGGGGTTGGTATTGATTACCAAATTGTTGATTCGGCGGCAAGTAGCACAGATCCAAACTGGTATAAATTTGTAATTAGTGATACAGGCACGGCTATGACCGTTACATTACATAGTGATTATGATTATGATTTGTTCTTATTTGGACCAGAGATTGATGAAGAGACAGGCCAAATTCGAGATTTAGGCCAGATAAGCAATATCGGCCAGATAAGCAATATCGGTCAGATCAGCAATATTGGTCAGATCAGCAATATCGGTCAGATAAGTAATATTGGTGATTTGGTTGATTTAGGCCAGATAAGTAATATCGGTCAAGTTTTGGGTATTGGTCAGATAAGTAATATTGGTGATTTAATTGATTTAGGTCAGATAAGTAATATCGGTCAGATAAGTAATATCGGTCAAATAAGTAATATTGGTCAGATAAGTAATATCGGTCAGATTAGCAATATCGGCACTTTGATAAGGGTGTTGGCGTTTAGTGGCCCAGCCAATGGGGAGGTGGTTCATTATAATGTGCATGAGATGGCCGGCCCTTACTATGCGGTTGTATTGCCGTATAATCAAACGGATGCGAATCATCCTTTTACGCTGACAGTTGAGTTAGTCCCAGAGGCAATTGAGACGATTCCCGTATTAACGACAACGATTGCGACCACATATACAACGCCAGCTGAAGATTTGACTGTTGAGACATTGATTGTCTATCATTCTGAACGTATGAATGGTATTTATAATGGAACGGAAAGTATTACTAATACGCAGTTGATTAGCAAATTACAGGTATTGGCGGCCGATCCCGCTGTGAACGGTGTTCTTTTGGATTTGGCAAATTATCCATCACTTACAGCTGTTTATGATTTTTGGGATACGCATGCTACGCAAGTACAGGCCACGAATAATGTCGCCTCGGCCATCAAAGCGTTGTTGTATGATGTCGTACCAGCCTATGATAATTTGCAATATATTGTGATTGTAGGTGATGATCAAATCATTCCGTTTAGGCGAATTAGAGATGATGCGCGCGTGGCTAATCAACGAATTTATTGGGAAAGCGTAGCGAATGGCGATGTTACAGCGATTAGTAATGCGTTTAAACAGAGATATTATTTGAGTGATGATTATTATGTCGGGTTATTGCCGTTGGACATTCAGGGGCGTGAGTTTTATTTGCCGCAATATGGTCTTGGTCGTTTGGTGGAGAGGCCGAGTGAAATGGTGACGCAAATCGATACATTCTTGGCCAATGGGGTGGTGACACCTAATGATGCGTTGGTGACAGGATATGATTTCTTATTGGATCAGGCGACGGCCATTAGTGAGACGTTGGGTAGTTATGGGTTGAGTAACATCGATATGAGTTTGGCCAATGATACGTGGACAGCGACAACGTTTAGTGAAACGGTCTTTACACGGCCAACCAACTACGATCTGATGTCGCTTAATGCCCATTTCACCCATTACAATCTGATTCCTAACGGTTTGGAGTTGATTTACACCACGCAGATCACCGATAGTACTGATTATAGCAATAGTTTAATTTTCTCGGTGGGATGTCACTCGGGATTGCCGGTATCGGATCAGTTGGCGCCAACGGCGTTGTTGGGTCGTGATTGGGCGCAGGCGTTTGGGTCGCAGGGGGCGACCTATTTGGGGAATACAGGTTATGGGTATGGGGATAGTGATTTAATCGCTTACTCTGAGTTGTTGATGGCTAACTTTGTCGAAGAGTTAGGGTATACGGGTGAGGGGCAACCGACAGTTGGTTTGGCGATGTTGCGGGCGAAACATCGGTACTTTAACAGTATTGGAACGAGTTTGTTCAGCAATTATGATGAAAAAGTGATTCAAGAGATGACGTTGTATGGGTTGCCGATGTTGGGGGTGTCGATGCCGGTGACGACGACAACGCCACCAGGTGAAAACTTGACGATGAATTTGACCAGTTTTGGTGAGCGGGCGGGCAAGCGTGATGTGGCTAGTTTGGCGACGGCGACGACGTACAATTTTAGTTTTGTGGAAAACAGTGTTGAGCGAGGCTCATTTTATACGATTGAAGGGACGAATGAGACGTTGGCGGTAGGGGGCCGAGCGGTGGTGCCGCGGACGACAGTTGTCATGGATACGCCAGGGGCGTTGGCGCATGGTGTGTTGTGGTTAGGGGGGACGTTTACAGAGGTGATTGATTTTGATCCAGTGGTGACAGCGGTGTTATCGGAGGAAAATACGCTGGCGGTTGAATCGCAGCATCCATTGCCAGTATGGTATCCGTTGCATGTGGCGGGGTTGAATCGGTTTTTGACGGTGCGGGGTGAGTATGCGCAGCGGTTGGTGTTGACGCCGGGGCAGTTCAAGACGACGGCGATTGTGATGGGGACGAATGGGAATAAGTCGATTGGGATACAACGGTTGTATAACACGCTTGATTTAGAGGTATATACAGCTCCGATCTCAAATACGGATTTTGTGGCGCCCCAGATTACGAAAATTGAGACGTTGACGACGGCGACTAGTTTGCGGTTTGAGGTGCAGGTGGATGATGCCAATCCGATTCAGCGGGTGGTGGTCTTGTATCGGGGGATGGATGAGTATGAGTGGCAGTTACTTGATTTGGCGTATGATGAAGAAGATGGTTGGGCGACGGGGATTGTGGAACCGCGTGGGGAGCGGATGGCGTATGTGGTGCAGGCGGTGGATGCGGCGGGGAATGTGGCGTTAGCCTTAGAGCATAACAATCCGTATCAGGTGTCGATGGGGTTGGCCGAGGGGCAGGCGCGGGCGTTGCAGGCGCCTGCGACGGCGGCGGCGGTGACGTATGTGGCTAGTCCAGGGAGTGAGACGGTGGTTGAAGTTCCGGCTAATGGCGTGGCGGAGACAACATGGCTTTATAATCGTCTTGTTGAAGAAGATTTGGCGCTTAACAGTCTTAATTTCGGCCAGCATGCGTTTGATTTAGGTCGTTATCGGGCCGGCAGACGTTTAGCGGATAGCAGTTGGAGTGAGCCGATGACGATCACAATTGAGTATAGTAATGGAGATATTGTTGGTTTGAGTGAAAGCAGTTTGGTGATTGGGCATTGGGATGGTGTTGATTGGTGGGATGCGCGGGAGAGTTGTACTCAGCCGGGGGAGTATGTGCGTGATATGGTTAATAATCGGTTAACGGTGGTGGTGTGTACGTTGGGTCGGTTTGCGTTGGGTGATCCGTCGATTTTGGTGATTCGGGCGGAGGAGCCAGCGTTGACGGGCGTGCCTAGTTTCAACCAGACGTTGTTGATGACGTGGCCGGATGTGGATGCCAATTGTGGGTATGAGATTTATAGTTCGATGGAACCGTATTTTGTGCCGAGTGAAGCGATGTTGGCGACCTTGTTGCCGGATGGGGCGGAGAGGTATTTATCGCCGGGTGGGCATACGGCGGTTGGTGCATTGCCGGTGTATGTTTATCGGACGGTGAACTGCCGAGGGAGTGATGTGGCGGAGAGGCGGTATGGGGCGTTGACGGTGCCGATTATGGCGGGGCGTTAATAGAAGGGGGGGAGCTTTTTTATATGTGGTGAAATAAGTTGCGTGTTGGTGAAGGGATTTTTGGCGGATTTTAACGCGGATTTTGGGGATTAGACTGATTTTTTGATTTGTTGGGGAGCATCATTTAGTGGAGGTCGTAACTAGCGAGTAGTTGGCCGAGGCCATCGAAGGCGTGGGGGTCGTGATAGAGGGTATTGAGTTGTAGTGAGGGGGGGGGATCGAGTTGGGGACCGGTGAGGATGGTGGCGAAGGGGTTGCTGGCGAGGAGGTGGGGGGCGAAGGTGAGGTAGAGGCGATTGAGGAGGTTGTGGGTGAGGAGGAGGTGGAGGATTTGGGGGCCGGCGGCGGAGTAGATGGTTTGGTAGCCGAGGGTTTTGAAGGTGTTGAGGAGTTGTTGACCGTCGATTTCGGTGTGGCCGAGGGTGTGGATGTTGTTGGTTTGTTGGCTTAATTGTTGGTAGCGGTCTTGGGGGGCAACTTCGACGGTGAAGATATGGATTTGACGGCCGTTTTGGGTAAGGATATCGGGGAGGGGGAAGTCGAGGGAGGCGCTGATGATGGCGATATCGGGATAGGGGGGGAGGTTGTGGTCTTGACGCCATTGGCGAAGGTCGGCGAAGCGGGGGTCATCTGTTTGCAGGATTTCTTGGGCACGGCCATCGGCCCAGTCGCGGAGGTAGCGGCCGGTGGAGATGACGAGGTCAGCTTGGGCGGTGAGTTCTTGGTAGAGGCGCCAGTCGCGGTCGTTGGTGATGGTGGCGGGGATGGTGAGGCCGGGCCGAGAGGGGTGAGGGATGGCGATACGGCCATCGAGACTGGTGATGAAGTTGGCATAGATGAAAGGGGTGGGGGTATGGGGGTGGCGGAGGTTATGGTTTAAGTAGGTATTGGGGAAGGGAGTGGGTTGGGAATTGGGCGGATATAGTTGAGTTAGATAGTTCATAGGGGTATTTTACCATAAAAAAAGATGTCACTTAATGACATCTTTTTTCTTTCTAACCTAGGTGCCTTCTTGCCATTGGTTGCCGGCTTTGAAACTTGTTTTTACTTTCATAAGAAACCTCCATTTCTATTTAATAAAACAAAACGTTGAGGACTTCACTATAATTGATTATGGTTGAGTTGTCAACCTTCTTTTGGAGGAGTTTGTTATGATGATTTTTGATACCGTAATGTGCCTAATTCAATGGGAAGAGCCATTTTAACGAGGAGGGTAAAGAGGAAGAGGCCGAGGCCCCAGATGCCGATGGTGACTAGCAGCTCGATTGAAGTTGGGGCGTATTCGGTGATTTTGCCCCAAGGGCCGGGGATAAAGCCAGGGACGATGAGTCCCATTCCTTTTTCGATCCAGATGGCAACAAAAAGGAGAGCACAAGCAATTTTGAGGAAATATTGATTGCGACGAAGAGGGTGGATGGTGAGAATGGAGGTGGCGAGAAGGTTGAGGCTGATGGCGGTCCATATCCAAGGGAGGAGGGCATCATGGCCATCCAATCCAAAAAAGAGGTAGGTGGCGCTTTGGTTGTGATGGGTGGGGGCGTAGAATTCGGTAAAAAGTTCGGAGCCGAGCATGATGAGATTGATTTGGGCGGCACCAGTGGTGACGAGGGCTAGTTTGTTGATGGTAACATCTTCGATCCAGTAGTCAGTGAAACGGCGGATAATGGAGAGGATGATAATGAGGAGAGCGGGGCCAGCGGCGAAGGCGGAGGCGAGGAAGCGGGGGCCGAGGAGAGCCGTGTGCCAAAAAGTGCGTGAGGATAGTCCCGCATAGAGGAAGGCGGTAACCATGTGAAGGGCAACTGCCCAAAAGACGGAGAGAAAAACGCCGGGTAGATAGATGGCTGGACGTGGTTTTTTGCCTTGATAATGACAGATAAGGATGTAAAAAGGGATGGTGAGATTAATAAAGAGGTAGCCATTAAGGACGAGGACATCCCAAGCAAGCATTGATTGCGGCCAGTTGAAAAGGCCGATACCGGGGATCATATGCCACATGTTGGCTGGACTACCGATATCGACGGTCACGAAGGCTAGGCACATAACAAGGGCGGCCACAGCGAGAGCTTCACCAATTAAGACAGCGCGGACAAAGTCAACATCTTTGAGGATGTAAGAGGGGAGGACAAGCATAACGGCGGCGGCGGCAACCCCCACAAAAAAAGTGAAGTTGGAGATGTAAAAGCCCCAACTAACACGATCTGACATGCCGGTAACGCTTAGTCCATCACGTAATTGGATGCTGTAAGCGTAAGCGCCGATGAGCATGAGCAAGGTGAGGAAGCCCATCCATACATGATATTTGATTGAGCCGGTGAGAACAGTGTGCAAGCAATCTTGGAGAAATGTTTTAATGAGTTTCATATGCTTAATCCATAAAGTACCAGAATTTGGGTTCGGTGCCTAAATCTTCCTTGAGGCGGAACACTTTTTTATGTTTGAGAATCCAACGAATTTCACTGTTAGGGTCGAGGAGGTTGCCAAAGATACGGGCGCCTGTAGGGCAAGCCTCAACACAAGCGGGGTTTTTGCCTTGGCGGGTGCGTTGGATGCAGAATGTGCATTTTTCAGTGACGCCTTGGGGACGTAGGCGGTTGCCAAGATAATGTTGGTTGAGGTTGACATCTTCTGAAGGGATGGTGGGGGTAGACCAATTGAAGCGGCGGGCATCATAGGGGCAGGCGGCTATACAGTAGCGGCAACCGATGCACCAATCGTAATCGACAACAACGATGCCATCCTCTTCTTTCCAGGTAGCTTGGACGGGGCAGACTGGTACACAAGGGGGGTTTTCGCAATGGAAGCATTGGGTGCCGAGGTAGAAGTGGTCATCAGCGGGGACTTCGTGATAGAACTCATCGGTGGCGGTTTCGAAATTGATGCCCCCTTGTTTGTGTTCATGGATGCGAATGTAGCGCATATCGGAAGCACGATCTTGATTATTTTCTTGAAGGCAGGCACGAACACAATCCATATAGCCACGGCATTTATTGATATTGAAGGCGTACCCGTAGAGAACATTGGGTTGGGGGCCGGCTTTTGAGATGTTAACCGTTTGGCCTGTTTTCATTTCGTGGAGACGTTCTAGACGAGTGACGGTGGCTTCCTTTTCCTCATCAGTCATGAGGCGGAAGTTTCCTTTAAAATATTCTTGCCAATTGAGTTTGGCGGTTTCACGCCGCCCAGAGGCTAGTGGGGCGCAGGCGGCTTGAAAAAGGCCAAAACCAGCCATCAGTCCAGTGGCAATGAGTTTGATAGCGGCACGGCGATCGACGGGTTGGTTAAGTAACTGATCGACGCCAGCAAGGACATTTTCACGACCAGCGGAATCGTCCCAACCATCACCTGTTTGGCTGAGGGCGAAAATGTTATTTAGACGCTCCCATTCCAGTTCATCATGAATGATTTGCATAGCTGTTTCATCTAAATCAGCCTCCATGTTGTGAAGGAGATCGGTAAACATGGTTGGTGTGTCTTCATTATTATGAGGGTTCGATTGGTTGTTGGTTGATTCTATATTCATCGGATTGTCCCTATTCGTGTGTGTTATCGTTGGTATTGCCATTGATAATAGCGGGCCAGCGTTTATCGAGAGCTGGTCGGTGAGGATTATGGCAAGCGACACAAGGTTCAACGACGCGGGGGGGGGCCCAACCAGCAATACGTTTGCCATGGGCACCACCAAGCCAATCTTCGTATTGGGGGGTGTGGCATTGGGCACATTGTTGGTAGCTGTGATCGAAAGAGATGGGAGAGCCAGTTAAAGTGTGAAGTGTGTCAGGGTTATCGAGATCGTGACAAGTGGTGCAATTCATGATGTCAGTATCGGCATGATTGAGGGTGATATCCCAATGAGCTTGATCGGGGGTCGTGGCGGTGAGTGGTTCGAGGGCAGGGGTGTGGCAGTTGCTACAGGGATAGCGGGTGATGTCAGCGGTACGGGCTAAGGTATGGAAAGAGGGAATTTCATCAGGGGGGGTGACGGGGACGTATTCATCTTCGATTAGGGTATCGATGGTGATGTCATAGTTGACCGGTAGCTGGGCATCATGTTCTAATTCTTCGAGTAGATTGCTGGTATGGTCTCGTTGTGATAGTTGAGGGGTGCCATTACAGGCGGCGAGGAGTAACAAGATGAGAAAGCTAACGATAATTTTACTGTATTGAGTCATCGGATCCACTCCTGGTTGGTTTCGATGTAGACGTGGCATTGTAAGCAGCTGCTACGTTCAGGGTGGGTGAGGCGGATTTCATCAGCGGTGGCGGGGCTGGCGTGGCAGGCGATGCAGTTGTCGCGCATTTGGCGGCCGTGGGGAATGGGCGGAGGGCTACCCGGTAGGGCAGATTGGTTGATTTCGGGGTGGGGTAAGGGTTGCCAGTCGATGAGGGTGAATAGTTCATCCGTGGTGACGGGGACGTGGCATTGGCGGCAATTGATGAGTTCAGGGTGGGGTACGATGGGAGCATAAGCTTGGAATTCGGGTGTATAGTCACCATTTTGATGACATTGAAGGCAGGTATTGCCGCCAAAACTGTAAGCGTCGGTAATGGGATGAGGGATGATGGGGGGGGCACCGGCATAAGCGCGTCGGCTATAGTAAGCGTCTAAGGTGCGGGCGGTGCCGCTGATGGGAGCAGAGGTCAGTTGGTTAATTTGTTGGCCATAATTGAGGAAAGGGTCATTGGTAATAGGTTGGGAGGGGGTATCGTAGCGGGTGAGATTGGCGATATCGGCCGTTTGTTGTTCTTTTTGCAGACTTGTGCCAACGAGATAGACCAGTGCGCCCATCAGAATGATGGTGATTATGATCATACCAAGACGTGAGCGGTGTGTGTTGTTGTTATTCATAAGAGAGTTAGACCTTTTCGACACGGACAGCGCATTTCTTGTAATCAGGTTCTTTGGAGATGGGGCAGAAAGCGTCTAAGGTTAATTCGTTAATGAGTAATGATTCATCGAAGAAGGGGACGAAGACTTGTTGGGCGGCGGGCCGGCCGCGTTGGCCAACAGAGGCGGGTATTTCAATGGAACCACGAGGAGTAACGAGGCGAATGAGGTCGCCGTGGCGGATGTCAAGTTTTTTGGCGTCATCAGGGTGGAGTTCAGCATATGCTTGGGGAACGGCTTGGTGGAGGACGGGGATGCGACGGGTCATGGAGCCAGTGTGCCAATGTTCAACGACACGACCGGTACAGAGCCAGAAGGGATACTCTTCATTTGGTTCTTCGGGGGCGGGTTCATAGGGACGGAAGAAGATCCAAGCTTTGCCATTTGGTTTGCCGTAGAAGTTAAAGATATTGTCTTCATCATTGGCGGCGGCGGGATCGTGTTCCGCATTATAGCGCCAGCGGGTTTCTTGGCCGTTGACGTAGGGCCAGCGGAGGCCAGGATTCTGGCGAAGTTCTGCATAAGGGGCCATACCATGCTTCGCTCCTTCATGGAAGCGGATGTATTCGTTCCAAATATCTTCGATGTGAGTGGTTTCGTCCCAAGCGAAGAGGTCGCCGTAGCCCATACGGCGGGCGACTTCAATAAGTTGGAGGGTATCACTCATCGCTTCACCGGGGGGATTGATGAGTTGATCCCAATGTTGGGTACGGCGTTCGGAGTTGCCGAAGAGGCCTTCACGTTCGATCCACATGGCCGAGGGGAGGATCACATCAGCGATATCAGTGGTGGGGGTAGGATAGACTTCGGAGACAACAATGAAACGGCCTTCTTTTTGACTCCCGTCACGATAACGTTTTAGTTTAGGCATACTGACCATGGGGTTAGTGACTTGGATCCACATAAAGCGGATATCCCCACGGTCGAGGGCACGGAACATTTCCACCGTGTGATAGGTTGGTTTAGGGGGGATGTTTTCAACGGGAACTTGCCAGATTTCGGCGGCTTTTTGACGAGCAGCTTCATTATCGACAGTGCCGTAAGGGAGTTTATGGGTTAGGGTGCCAACTTCGCGAACAGTACCACAGGCACTTGGTTGACCGGTAAGAGAGAAGGGACTATTGCCTGGGGTAGAGATTTTACCAACGAGCAGATGGATGTTATAGATGAGATTATTCATCCATGTCCCACGTGTATGTTGATTGACCCCCATGCACCAAAAACTGGTTACTTTAAGGTTGGGGTCACCATAGAGGGAAGCGATATAGCGAATATCGCGGGCGGAAATGCCGCTCAGTTCGGCTACTTTTTCTGGCGTGTAATCTTTTAAATAAGCTTTAAATTGATCGAAACTTATGTCGCTGACTTCGTCATTGAAGACATAATTATCTTCTAAACCATAACCGGGGTTGGTGAGACCTTGTTTGAAAGTGCAATGTTTGGCAACAAAAGTGCGGTGGGTCCAGCCGTTATGAATAATTTCGTAGCAGATGGCATTGGCGATGGCGAGGTCAGTTTGGGGATTGAAGATATAGGAACGGTTGGCGGCAAGGCTAGTACGTGTTGAGCGGGTAGCGATGTCGAGAATTTTGACATGTTTACGTTGGAGACGTTGGTCGAGCATCCGGGAGAAGAGGACGGGATGCATTTCAGCCATATTGTTGCCCCAAAGAACAAAAACGTCAGCATAATCGATATCATCGTAACAGCCCATTGGTTCGTCCGCGCCAAAACTGGTGATAAAGCCGGTGACGGCACTAGCCATACAAAGACGAGCGTTGGCTTCGACGTTATTGGTGCCGATGGCCCCTTTAAATAGTTTGTTGGCGACATAGCCATCAGGAATTGTCCATTGGCCAGAGCCATATATGGAGACACTATCTTTGCCATGGGCTTGGATGGTTTCTTTCATTTTGTCGGCAACGATGTCGAGAGCTTCATCGATAGAGGTGGGGACAAGTTGGCCATCGCGGCGGACGTAGGCGGTGGTGAGACGGTCTTGGCCGTAGAGAGCCATGACGGAGTGGTAGCCTTTGACACAACAAAGCCCTTTGTTAACGGGGCTAGCGGGGTCCCCTTTGACAGCAACGGCGCGACCTTCGGCGATGCCAATAAGAAGGCCGCAACCAACACCACAAAAACGGCAAGGGGCTTTATGCCAAGCAACGTCTTGGGCGGTGAGGTTGGCATCGTTGAGGGTTTGGGTGAGCATTTGATTTTGTTCATTTTGGGCGAAGAGGATGCCGGGGAAGATTTTGGTGGCGGTGGCGAAGGCGGCCGAGGCGGCCATCATTTTGAGAAAATCGCGACGAGTGAATTTGTTTTGGTTCATAGTGGGCAACCTTTGGCTAGTGGGCGTTTAAAATGTTTGCTTTACGAAGTATTAAATTGGGTAGATATGAGACCTAATGGGTCGTTTGTAAAGGGATAATGTGGTCATTGTGGCCAGAGATAAGGGTAATGACCTGTATTTGAGGAAGATGTTTGATTTGCGTATAGAGCGTTTCGTCATCAGTTTGGTTATCGGTGGCGGTAACTAGAACAAGGAGGTCTTGATTGGTAGCGGGGATGACATCACATTGGGGGAATTGTTGCAATTTGTCTTGGAGGGATGATTTTTGTTGGGGGAGGGGGTAAATGAGATAACTTTTAACTATCATGTATGCTTCCTTGGTTATTTGTTTTGACTAAATAGATGTATATCTAATTGTATATTAGAGTTGGCTATTACATTGGTGATACATGTCATGGTTTTTAATATGACATTGGTTATGTATGTGCATTAAGTACATTGTTTTTATACGTAATTTAGGATTTGCTGTTGTAGATTGGGTAAAGGGTGAGGTTTGGTGGTTTCGAACGCAGATTTTGGGGATTTTGCAGATGGTTTAACAAATCTGGTTACCGTTGTATAATCGGTTTTTTGCTGGTTGTGGTTGGTTGAGTAAGGAAATGGGTGTATGGCTAAGACGAAAACAGAGTATCATTGTCAATCTTGTGGGCGGATTACGCCGCGGTATATGGGGAAGTGTCCGGGTTGTAATGAGTTTGGGACGATGGTGGAGCAGATTGTTGAGGTAGAGAGTAAGAGTAAGAAGAAGGGGCGGGCGCGGACGGGTGGGGCGCCGATTAGTGCGCCGCAACGGTTGCATGAGATTACGGCGGATAGTGTACAGAGGTTGTCGTTGCCGTTGGCCGAGTTTTCGCGGGTGTTGGGTGGAGGGATTGTGCCGGGGTCGTTGGTGTTGGTGGGGGGTGATCCGGGGATTGGGAAGTCGACGTTGTTGTTAGATGTGGCGGCGATGGTGGCGAATCAGCATGGGGACACTTTGTATGTATCGGGGGAGGAAAGTGTACACCAGATTAAGATGCGGGCGGATCGGTTGGGGGTGAAGGCGAAGGATTTGTATTTGGTGACGGAGACGGGGTTGGAGCGTATTTTTGAGCATGTGCAGAAGATTAAGCCGACGTTGTTGATTGTGGATAGTATTCAGACGACGTTTACGGAGAATTTAACCTCGGCCGCCGGCAGTGTCAGCCAAGTACGTGAATGTGCCAGCCGGTTTCAAGAGTGGGCCAAAAGCCAAGGGATCACGATTTTCTTGGTGGGGCATGTGACGAAAGAGGGGGCGATTGCCGGGCCGCGGGTGTTGGAGCATATTGTGGATACCGTTTTGTATTTGGAGGGGGATCCGTTTCATCGGTACCGGTTGTTGCGTGGGGTGAAAAATCGGTTTGGGGCGACGAGTGAGGTGGGGGTGTTTGAGATGGTGGCCGAGGGGATGGTGGAAGTGCCGAATCCATCAGAGGCGTTTTTGGCGGAGCGGCAGGTGACGGCACCGGGCTCGGCCATCGCCGTGCCGATTGAAGGGACGCGGCCATTATTGGTAGAGGTTCAGGCGTTGGCGAGTGAAACGACCTTCCCCAATCCGCGACGGACGGCGAATGGGATTGATTATAATCGGTTGTTGTTGTTAACGGCCGTTTTAACCCGCCACATGCGTCTACGTTTATTCGATAAAGATGTCTTTGTCAATGTGATTGGTGGCTTACAGATTACGGAACCGGCCGCCGATTTGGCGATTGCGATGGCGATAGCGAGTAGCATCAAAGAGCGAGCGACCTTTGCCGATATGGCCTTTATCGGTGAGATTGGGTTGAGTGGTGAGTTGCGAGCGGTGAGTCAGCTCGATGTGCGTTTGCGCGAGGCGGCGAAGTTGGGCTTTAAGCGCTGTTTGGTGCCAAAAACACGGCGGGGAACGGGTGAGCCGCCAAAAGGGTTGCAAGTGATTGGGTGTCGGTCGGTGGAAGAGGCGATGAAGCAGGCGTTAATGGAGAAGTAGATGACATATGGGTCATTTCTATCTGCAATCGTTATCGATTAGCCATTTTACGCAGTTGGTATGCGCGGGTACGCTTGTGTTTTACTTGGCTAGTTTGCGTGAGAAGACAAAAGCGGTGTGGTGGGCCTTATCTTTCGCTGTTTTTGGGTTTATTTTAATTAGTTTTGAGTTTATCAGCAGTTCGGTGTGGTATGCGCCTTGGGCGCATCTTTTAAATTGGTTATCGGTTTTGCCGGAAGCGGGATTGGTGATTAGTCTGGTGCAGTTTGCGTATGTGTTTCCGGTGGCGGATGAGGGGTGGACGAAGGAGGCGAGTTGGGGGTTGCGGTTTTCGCTGGTGGCTTATATTGTGGTGGCGATTTATATTAGTTATAACTATTATGCGGAGTTTAATAATTTGGACTCTTTTTGGCGGGGTGATTGGCGGTTGACGGTGGTGGTCATCCATTTTTTGTGGGGGATGATAACGGCGGGGCGGCAGTTGTGGCGGTGGTCGCGGACGGCGGCGCCGGGGGCGGCGTGGTATTGGCATTGGTGGCGGCCGGCGGGGCGGCCGGCGCAGTCGGCGCAGCGGTTGTTGTCGATTTTTGGGGTGTTGGTGGTGGGGTATGCGACGTTGTTATTGTTTGAGATTAACGGCCGTTGGTATGATTTAATCATTAGCGTTACGGTTATTATCGCCCTAGTCGCTTTTTATTTGGTTTTGTTGAACGATTTACCGGC
>DATHYN010000428.1:0-6234 GCA_035459145.1 Anaerolineae bacterium
CCCTCTTCCCCCATCGTTCTCTACGAATGTACCCCCGATGGCTGGCTCCGCTGGCGTTTCCTCACCCCTTAACGAAGCCATTTTATTCACATCCTTATCATCTTTCCACCCATTCTATAACAAGGTTTTTTATGACAATTACCGGACTCAACCACGTCATGATCACCATCCCCCCCAATAGCGAAACCAATGCCCGCCACTTCTATGCCACCATCCTCGGCCTCACCGAAATCCCTAAACCAAACAGCTTAAGCGACCGCGGCGGCCTCTGGTTCCAACTCGGCCCCCAACAACTCCACCTCGGCCTCCAAGATGACCCCCACCGCGCCACCAACCGTGCCCACCTCGCCTACCAAGTCACCGACCTCAACCATTGGCGCCAAATCTTCGCCCAAGCCAATATCCCTATCAAAGAATCTATCCCCATCCCCGGCTACCACCGCTTCGAACTCCGCGACCCCTTCGGCAACCGCCTCGAATTCATCCAACCCACCCCCTAACCAACTCTCCCAGCATATCAACCACAAAGCACCTCCCAACCAAACACCCCTCCTCACTCCACCAACAACAAAAAATCTGTCCAATCCCCAAAATCCGCGTCAAAATCTCCAACCCTCACCCCCACCACAACATCTCCTCCAACAAACAACCAAAAAAAAACCAAAATCCGCGTCAAAACCACCAACCCTTCTCCAACTCCCCCTTCCAACCAAATACCCCCTTTGCCAAATCTCCCAATCTCATCTAAAATCCCACTATGCTTCTACTAATAACTCTTACACAAAAGGAACTCTAATCATGTCTGAACCAACCCCCATCAACAATACCGACCAAAAACGTTACCAAATCACCGTCGGCGATCACCTCGCCCTCCTCGAATACATGCCCGCCGGCGGCGGCAACCTCGTCTTCACCCACACCGAAGTTCCCGAAGAGCTCGAAGGCCAAGGCATCGGCAGTCGTCTCGTCCGCTTCGCCCTCGATGACGCCCAAGCCCGCAACATCAAAATCATCCCCATGTGCCCCTTCGTCGCCGGCTACATCAAACGCCACCCCGAATACCGCTCCCTCGTTTATGGTTACAAACCACAATAACCTACTACTTTTTTTTTCTTGATTTGATTGAATAATAAAAAATGAATATAACCCAGATAAAAAAAACATTTCGCACACCATCAATTGAAGATTATTCTGAATTGCAAGATTATTCACGCGACGATATTTATGCTGGCAAAATGGGTCCTGGGGGATTATATTTGGCCGCCCAGATGACGCGGCGCATGAATCTGTCACCAGGGCAAAGAGTGCTTGATTTAGGCTGCGGCCGTGGGACAACCTCGGTCTTTCTCGCCACCCAATATAATGTTTCGGTAATTGCCGTGGATCTATGGGTCAAGGCCACCAATTTGCATCAGCAATTTGTCACCAAAGGTGTTGATAAACAAATTATTCCTTTGAATCTTGACATTACCCATAAACTGCCATTTGCTAATCATTACTTTGATGCTATCTTTTGCATGGATTCTGTTCATTACTATGGGGGCACATTGGACTTTTGGCATCATCTCCTACCACATCTGAAACCTGGGGGCACATTATGCATTGGCAGCCCCTGTTTTACGGCTGAGTTTTCAGATGAAATGTTACAAAATTTACCCCCTGAATATGATGATGGCAGCGACCTGTGGCCAACGGAGTTTTCGCTGTATCATTCGCCGGAATGGTGGCGAAATCTTATTGAGCAGACAGGGTATATGACTGTGACTGAATCGGCCGAATTGGCCGATGGTATTATTTTTTGGGAAGATGATATTTTGCATAATTTGGAGAAAGGCGGCGATGAAAATGTGGCCAAACAAGATGCAGCCCAGATTAAATTTCGACGCGATGATTTGCCTTATTTGACACACTTTGTACTTTTTGGACAAAAGAATCAGAATTAAAAGCAAGGAAATATCGAGCACAAAGTTAATTTGTAGTTGGACTTTTTGGACTTGCCATATCAACAAACAGTAATCGTTTCGCCTCTTTCTGTTTATTGATATATTGCCTGAATTATGTTCAACAGAACATTAAAACCTACTTGACATCCACCCCACAAAACGTTACACTTACCATCATCATCTTTTGTGATGATATGCACAAATAAAAACTCATCCAGAGAGGCGGAGGGAACGGCCCGCAGATGCCTCGGCAACCAGCAACTCTTTTTTTGCCCGGTGCTAACTCCGACAGTTAACCATTAATCGTTTAGCTGAAAGATGAGAGGATACCGACTTTTCTGCCCCTCTCGTAATTATACGAAAGGGGCTTTTTTGATTTTTTGCCTAAGGACTGTTTTCTATGCCTAATCCAATCGACCGCACCACCGAACTCAAATCGATTCTTGACCAACGTATTCTAACTTTTGATGGCGCCATGGGTAGCCTCATCCAAACCTATCAACTCGATGAAAATGGCTACCGTGGCCAACGCTTCGCCACTTGGCCCCACCCTCTCCAAGGCAATAACGACCTCCTCTCCCTCACCCAACCCGATATCATCCACGCCATCCACACCGCCTACCTCGACGCCGGTGCCGATGTCATCAGCACCAACACCTTCAACGCCAACGCCATCTCCCAAGCTGACTACCATATGCAAGACCTCAGCTACGAGATGAACCTGGCCGCCGCCACCATCGCCAAAAAAGCGTGCACCGACTACCTAACCGCCCACCCCACCTCCAAATCCCGCTTCGTCGCCGGCGCCCTCGGCCCCACCAACCGCACCGCCTCCCTCTCCCCCGATGTCAATGACCCCAGCTACCGCAATGTCACCTTCGACCAACTCGTCTCCGCCTACTACGACGCCGCCCGCGGCCTCGCCGACGGCGGCGCCGATATCCTCCTCATCGAAACCATCTTCGATACCCTCAACGCCAAAGCCGCCATCTTCGGCGTCCTCCGCTACTTCGATGAAATCGGCTCACGTCTCCCCCTCATGATCTCCGGCACCATCACCGACGCCAGTGGCCGCACCCTCTCCGGCCAAACCACCGCCGCCTTCTGGTATGCCGTTCGCCACGCCGAACCCCTCATCATTAGCCTCAACTGCGCCCTCGGCGCCGACCTCCTCCGCCCCTACGTCGCCGAACTTAGCCGCCTCGCCGATACCTACGTCGCCACCTACCCCAACGCCGGCCTCCCCAACGAATTTGGTGAATACGACGAATCTCCCCAACATATGGCCTCTGTCCTCGATGAATTTGTCCACAGCGGTCTCGTGAACGCCGTCGGTGGCTGTTGCGGCACCACTCCCGCCCACATCAAAGCCATCGTCAACGCCGTCGCCGGCCAACCACCACGCCCCATCCCCCAACTCGACCGCCAAACCCACCTCAGTGGCCTCGAACCATTCACCTTCACCCCTGACCTCAACTTCGTCAATATCGGCGAACGCACCAACGTCACCGGCTCCCGCCGCTTCGCCCGTCTCATCCTCAACGATAAATACGAAGAAGCCCTCGCCGTCGCCCGTGACCAAGTCGATAACGGCGCCCAACTCATCGACGTCAACATGGACGAAGGGATGCTCGACGCCGAAGCCGCCATGACCAAATTCCTCAACCTCATCGCCGCCGAACCAGATATCGCCCGCGTCCCCGTCGTCATCGACTCCTCCAAATGGTCTGTCATCGAAGCTGGCCTCAAATGCACCCAAGGCAAATCGGTCGTCAACTCCATCAGCCTCAAAGAAGGGGAAGAAGCCTTCATCCACCAAGCCAAACTGATCCGCCGCTACGGCGCCGCCGTCATCGTCATGGCCTTCGACGAAACTGGCCAAGCCGATACCATCGAGCGCAAAGTCGCCATCTGTCAACGCGCTTACAAAATCCTCACCCAACAACTCAACTTCCCCCCCGAAGATATCATCTTCGACCCCAATATCTTCGCTATCGCCACTGGCATCGAAGAGCATAACACCTATGGCATCGCCTTTATCGAAGCCACTCGTCAAATCAAAGCCTCCCTCCCCCATACCCTCATCAGCGGCGGCGTCAGCAACATCTCCTTCTCCTTCCGTGGTAACGACCTCGTCCGCGAAGCGATCCACGCTGTCTTCCTCTACCACGCCATCCAAGCTGGTATGGATATGGGCATCGTCAACGCCGGCCAACTCACTATTTACGAAGACCTCCCCCCACAATTACGGGATGCGGTCGAAGATGTCGTCTTTAATCGCCGCCCCGATGCCACCGACCGCCTCCTCGATATAGCTCAATCCCTCAAAGGCTCCGGCAAAAAACGGGAAGAAGATTTAAGCTGGCGCCAAGCCCCTGTCAACGAACGTCTCACCTACGCCCTCGTCAAAGGCATCAATAAGTATATTGAAGAAGATGTCGAAGAAGCCCGCCTAAACACACCCAATGCACTCGATGTCATCGAAGGCCCCTTGATGGCCGGCATGAATGTCGTGGGCGACCTTTTCGGCTCCGGCAAAATGTTCCTCCCTCAAGTCGTCAAGAGCGCCCGCGTCATGAAACAAGCGGTCGCCTATCTCATCCCCTATCTCGAAGCGGAAAAGCTCGCCTCGGGCGATACCAGCAGTAAAGGCAAGATTCTGATGGCTACTGTCAAAGGAGATGTTCACGATATTGGCAAAAATATCGTTGGCGTCGTCCTCGCCTGCAACAACTACGACATTGTCGACCTCGGCGTGATGGTGCCCAATGACAAAATCATCGCCGCCGCCCGCGAACATCAAGTCGACATTATCGGCGCCAGCGGTCTCATCACCCCCTCCCTCGAAGAGATGCGCCTCCTCGCCCAAGAGATGGAACGACAAAACCTCAATTTGCCCTTACTCATCGGTGGTGCCACCACCTCCAAAGTCCACACCGCGGTCAAAATCGCCCCCAACTACACCGGCCCCATCATCCACGTCACCGACGCCTCCCGCGCCGTCGGCGTCGCCGCCACCCTCCTCAACCATGAGCAACGAGACCCGTTCAGTCAAGACATTCGAGCTGAATACGATACCATCCGCCAACAACATGCTGGCAAACGCTCCCGCAAACGGTTACGTACCCTCGCTGACGCCCGCGATCAACGTCTCCAACTCGATTGGGACAACTACCAACCACCCGTCCCCACCTTCCTCGGCCGCCGCCCCTTCCCCCAATTCTCCCTCGCCGAACTCCGCGACTACATCGATTGGACCCCCTTCTTCCAAACCTGGGAACTCGCTGGCAAATTCCCCGCCATCCTCGATGACGAGCTCGTCGGTGACACCGCCCGCAACCTCTACCAAGACGCCCAAAATATGCTCGACCAAATCATCGCCGAGCAATGGCTCACCGCCAACGGCGTCCTCGCCTTCTACCCCGCCAACACCGTTGGTGACGATATCCACGTCTATGCCGATGACAGCCGTCAAGAGACAATTCTCACCATCCCCATGCTCCGTCAACAGATGGAAAAACCACCCGGCCGCCCCAATCTAAGCCTCGCCGATTTCATCGCCCCCTACAGCACTGGCCTGACCGATTACATCGGCTTCTTCGCCGTCACCGCTGGTATCGGTATCGATGCTCACCTAGCCCGTTTCGCCGCTGACCATGATGATTACAACAGCATTTTGTTGAAAGCGTTGGCCGACCGGCTGGCCGAGGCGTTCGCCGAACGCCTTCACGCCTGCGTCCGCCGCGAACTATGGGGCTACGCCCCTGACGAGGCGCTCGACAATAACGGCTTAATCGCCGAACAGTACCGTGGCATCCGCCCCGCCCCCGGCTACCCCGCTTGCCCCGACCACACCCCCAAAGCCCCTCTCTTCGACCTCCTCGACGCCCCCCAAACCGCCGGTATCACCCTCACCGAGAACTTCGCTATGCTCCCCACCGCCGCCGTCAGCGGCTACTACTTCGCCCACCCCGATGCCCACTACTTTGGCATCGGCCGCATCAACCGTGATCAAGTTGCCGACTATGCCCAACGGATTAACCTCACTCTCAGCGAGGCCGAGCGCTGGCTAGCCCCCATCCTCGCCTACGACAACTAACCCTCTAGGTAGTACGATTTGTTAAATCGTACTACCTCCTGCGATCCACCCAACGTCATTTCGAGTCCTCAAAGCCCCCTGGGGGGGGCTAGCTAATGATAATGACCTGGTTAAATCGTTCACTCACCCCAAAAGTAGCATAAAAAAGTCTCTTTAGATATCTTTATAGAAAGGTAGATAGTTAAGATCGGT
>DATHYN010000429.1:0-2526 GCA_035459145.1 Anaerolineae bacterium
TGTGTCCACGGAAAATGTCAGAATGTCGGGTTGCCCAACATCGTCGGTAATGGTTATCCCGGCCCCGGCCACAAGTGAACGCAGTTCGACCACCGGGCCCACGTCCGAGACCGCCCCGCCTTGGAGCAGAGACGCCCCGGCACCCACGGGGACAACTTCTGTCACCGTCCCGCCGCCGCCCCCCCCCGAACTGGAGAAGGTTAGTGTGTCCGCCGCCGCCACGATGGACATGTTTGCGCCGGCCACAAAAGACCGGAAGTTGAAGGCGCTCCCCGTAACAGACGTCAATCCGTTTTGGTGGATCGATGCACCGCCTCCCACCACGTTGATGGTGGAGGACCCGATCAGATCGAGGACATTCTGCCCTCCAACATATAAATAATCAAAGATACCGTATGTTGCATCAACAGATGTCATTGTTGTTGATTCTAGTTATCAATTGTTTCTATTTTATTACTTTAACTGTTTGCCCCACCGAGATAATGGACTCCCCATCGCGCAATTTGACCGACGCCGTTGGGCCCAAATTCAACATCCACTGCGTAATTGTTACGAATTCTTAATGTATAAGTACCATTGACCGGGTGATCAATGTACATTTTCAAGGTTTCATTGAATGAAAAAGAGGTCCCAAGGTTCGTGGCAAATGTCAATTGCGAAACCAAATTGCCGTTTTGGTATATTTCTGCTTGAAGATCACCGGCAACGCCAGAGGGGACGGCCAGTCGAGCCCATAGAAATACAGCCACATTGACCCAACCTTGGTCCAATATCCTAATGTAGTAATCCGGGGCGCCCGTGAAGGTAAAGTTTGGCTCGGATTGACCCCCAGATACACTGCCGGACCCGTCCGCTGCGAATAAATCACTGGCCGCGGGGGCCACGGTTTGAACCGAAATCGCTCTCTCGCGTAAACCAAATGCAAAGCCAGCACCATGACGAGCAGTGATGAACAATTCGTTACCGGCCCCCGCGTCCTCCAACAGAATGCGCGTACCTTGGGCCAAAAACTGAGAGTTGGGAAGTCCCGGTTCGGCATTCTTCGTCAAGTACGTAAGCGAGGGGTCGGCGCCACCCGCTGCAACGGCAGTGTCCACGTAGGACTTGGAGACGAGGTGGTCGTCCACCGTGGAGGGGTACGTCGCCTCGTTGCACACGGGGCGGCGGTCGATGAAGCGGGTCTCTTTGTTGGTGCTCCCCCCAAGGTAAATACCCTCACTGGACACAAGGTGTAAACCATTTTTGTACGTAGAGGATGCGTCGATGTGAGCGTACGCACCACCGTTGTCAGTCCCGAGGGATGTTGCACCCGGTGCTCTGAAGTAAGACGAAGATGCGTTATATTGATCACCGAACGCGCGATGTGAAAGAATAGTAACATTTAACCCCGCCTCCACTGTGATCCAACTCCTTGTACCATACTGAAAATTCGACGAACCGCCGACGTTATTGTTGTCAAGAACATGAAGGTCTCCGTACATACCTCCACCTGCAGTTTGGGCGACTATCCCCCCGGTATTTCCTACAGTATTATCCGCCCCAAATATGTAATTACCACTCGTACAATTAAACACACTATTCGCCCCTCCAATCATATAATTACGGAGTATATTGGCCCCCGCTATTTCAATATCATTACCCACGATGAACGATGTGTTTACAGAACTTTCCACGGTGCCAAGGCCAATGAAAATATCTTCGCCGATGATTTGAGAATCAGCCATGTTGTAAGTTGCGTTTACACCTGATCCTCCCAATGGCGCCGCGGGTTCGATTTGAAGCCGATTACCAATCAAGAGGGAGTTCATGATCGCAGTCGATCGACCAAATTTCATTCGCTGACCAAGGACGCAAGATTGGGTCAACGTGACGTCAGACGGGAAAACGTCATCTATAATCCCAAATCTCGTGTCGTTGTGGACTGACATAATAGAATCTTCCACGGTGGATTGGATCGGCGATACGCCCGTGAGTGACCCCGTCACAATCGACCGCGTTACGGCACCACTGACGTTGTTCGTGCTGCTGCCCATGAAAAGGGAGCCCGTCTTGTTCGTTGCACCGGTCAAAGGCACCGCGCCCAACACCAACACCGCGTCGTCCGTGCCCGTCGAGGCGTAGTTGTCCACCGACCCCACGTGCACCACGTCGGGGATCGAGAAGGTCAGTGTGTCCGCCGCATCCGTGACAGCCACGTTGCGCGTAGTGCCGAGGATGCTGCGCAACTCGACGATTTCCCCTGCGTCAGACGCCGCACCAAACTGTAACAAAGAGTCACCCGCCCCCACTGAAGATACCGAGGTTACACCTCCTCCACCTCCGGTCGATGCGATTGTAATGGTATCACCCGCGGGGGTCAAAGTGATGTTTGCCCCGGCCACAAGACTGCGCAACTCAACAGCCGACCCGGTGTCTAAGACCTCGCCGTTCTGGAGCAACGAAACACCGCCACCGGGGGATGTAACTTGGGTCAGAACTCCCGTCACGTTGATTGTCAGCGACCCCAAATTGTC
This sequence comes from Anaerolineae bacterium, assembly GCA_035459145.1. Classification (GTDB taxonomy): domain Bacteria; phylum Chloroflexota; class Anaerolineae; order Promineifilales; family Promineifilaceae; genus DATHYN01. Next base: position 2,514 of record DATHYN010000429.1, read on the forward strand.
CACCAAAGAAACA
>DATHYN010000430.1:0-2005 GCA_035459145.1 Anaerolineae bacterium
TGTTTCTTTGGTGGACAATTTGGGGTCGCTGACAATCAACGTGACGGGAGTTCTGACCCAAGTTACATCCCCCGGTGGCGGTGTTTCGTTGCTCCAGAACGGCGAGGTCTTAGACACCGGGTCGGCTGTTGAGTTGCGCAGCCTTGTGGCCGGGGCAAACATCACTTTGACCCCCGCGGGTGATACCATTACAATCGCATCGACCGGAGGAGGAGGAGGTGTAACCTCGGTATCTTCAGTGGGGGCGGGGGACTCTTTGTTACAATTTGGTGCGGTGTCTGACGCAGGGGAAATCGTTGAGTTGCGCAGCATCCTCGGCACTACGCGCAATGTGGCTGTAACGGATGCGGCGGACACACTGACGTTCTCGATCCCCGATGTGGTGCACGTGGGCTCCGTTGACGGGTACACGAGCACGGGGGTGGACGACGCCCTTTTGATAGCCGGGCCCATTGTGGTAACCGGGGCGACAAACAAGACCGCGTCTATTCTGGCCGGGAATGCTACTTGTTCAATCGCCGGTATCACTGATACTTCCATCCTTGCGGGTATCGGTTGCACCACTGCGTCGACAGCGCGCTTGACCGCGTCCGGTGTAGTCGGTCTACAAAACACCCTAACTAACAACGCCTTTATACTTGCTACTCTCTGTGCGGGGGACCGCAATTCATTTACCAGTGGGTCCAGTACCAGTTCGGCCGTGTTTGGTGTTCTGAACCTTATGAACGCCCCTATAAATGACGGTGCGCTTATCTCGGGGTATGCCAACCAAATTGATGGCACGGTCAATTTTGGCGGGACGGTTATGGGCTTCCAGAACCTCATCACCACTGGCTTAGACCGCGGCGCGGTCATTGGCCGGGAGAACATTGTGCTGAATCAAAGCCAAGCGTACCACATCGGGAGTTACCAAAACAACGCCACAACCCCCGTCACTGGCAATCAAATCTTCCTCACGGCGGGGCCGGGGGCTTCCATTGGCGCGCGCTTCCATGGCACGGGGGCAAATTACAACTTCACGGACGCCCTTGTTGGGGCGAGTGACATTGTTCTGGCAACAACGGGAAAGATTCAATTCGCATCTGAGACGGCCGCTGAATTCTACGATGCCCGCCCTATATGTGATGAGGGCACCCTCCCCACCACGCTGGCCAACCATCTCGTCTCCAAAGCCTATGCTGATGCATATTCCGCGGGGACACCCGCTAATTGGGCAACATCCGCCCCCGTTACCATCAAAGACGCGCTCGATAGGCTAGCCGCAGCATACAACGCCGTCCATGGCGCTGTACCTTAGTAGATACGTTTCCAAAATAATATTAAAAAATGACATCAACAAGCACTACATACGGGGAATTTACCCATCTATATCACGCCGGTCAGAAACTGCCTTCGGCCGCAGGCGTAGGGATACGGTTCACCAATACCGCCACGGTTGCCGAAGGAGGCACGGCTTTGTTCAACATCAACGACGGTGCACTGTACTATGGGAAGGGTCAAGAGTACTTCCAAGTCAACAACGGGGCCGATTCCATCACCCTTCTCAAGACCACCCCCCAAGGGTGGTTCAATGTGGTATTTGAAGTGCCCGTCCGGTGGAATGAGGTGACCGGAGGGTGGGGAGGCATTGAAGTGTTGGTCAATGGTTCGTCCATTGACTATGTATTGGAGTCCACGGCCGCTGCCTCTCACGTCACCCAGTTCTCGGGGACGAAGAAGGTTCAATTGGCCATTGGGGACGCCGTGACCTTCCGGCTCAACGCCGTCGAGGGGGAGATGGAGTATGGGAGAATCTCTTTGCCGGCACCGGCATTGCAAAACCCGCGGTGCATCATTCACTTGGAGACGTACATCTAAGAAAAAAAATAAAATCTTGGGTCAAACCTTTACACTTGCCTTCTTACATATGTCATCTAAACGCTATATGGTTATGGTCATCGCCAGCATCAAGACTAAACGCCTCTAGAAGGGCTTGTAGACAATGCCTTCGGCCGCAAGGGGCTCG
>DATHYN010000431.1:0-3328 GCA_035459145.1 Anaerolineae bacterium
CCTCCCACCCCCATCCTCGCCTCCCATCCCCACATCCGCTATACTTAACAAAAAAAAAAAACGGAGCATCCCATGTCAAAACCTTTACGCATCTGCTACTTCGGCACCTACCGTGCCAACTACACCCGCAACCAAATACTCATCAACGGCCTCCGCGCCCAAGACAACATCATCCTCTACACCTGCCACGCCACCCTCTGGCACAGCATCGCCGACCGCGTCGAACAAGCCAGCGGCGGCTGGCGCCACCCCCGCTTCTGGTGGCGCGTCATCCGCACCTACCTCCAACTCATCCGCAACTACACCCAAATCCCCGACTATGACATCATGCTCATCGGCTACCCCGGCCAATTCGACGCCTACCTCGGCCGCCTCCTCACTTGGCTAAACCGCAAACCAATGGCCCTCGACATCCTCATGTCCCTTCACCTCGTCGCCGAAGAACGCGGCCTCACCCAAAAAAGCCCCTTCACCGGCAAACTCCTCTTCACCCTCGAAAAAATCGGCCTCCACCTCCCCGACCACCTCATCGCCGAAAACCAAGAATACCAAGATTACATCGCCACCAAATACAACCTCCCCGCCAACCGCTTCTCCCGCCTCCCCCACGGCGTCAACGACCAGATGTACGCCCCTCGGCCCCACATCACCCCGCCCGCCGATGAGTTCCGCCTCGTCTACCACGGCACCTTCCTCCCCTCCCACGGCCTCCCCACCATCCTCGGCGCCGCCCACCAACTCGCCGACCAACCACGCTATCAATTCCACTTTTACGGCCGCGGCCCCGGCCGCGACGACGCCCTCGCCTACGCCCAAGAACACAACCTCACCAACCTCACCTTCCACGGTTGGGTCTCCGATGATGAACTACTCGACGGCCTCGCCTCGGCCCACATCATCCTCGGCATCTTCGGCACCACTCGCCAATCCCTCATGACCGTCCAAAACAAAATCTGGGAAGGCCTCGCCATGGGCCGCCCCATGATCAGCGGCGACGCCGCCACCATCCGCGAATTCCTCACCCCCGACGAACACATCCACCTCATCCCCCGTCAAGACCCCGCCGCCCTCGCCCACGCCATCCAAACCCTCGACCAAAACCCCAACCCACGCGAAGCCATGGCCCAACGCGAAGCGATGGCCCAACGTGCCCAAGCCTACGTCCTCCAACACCACTCCATCCCCGGCCTCGGCCGCCACCTCGCCCAACTCCTCGCCCACCACACCCCCCCCACCTAAACCCCTCCAAACAAAAACAGCCACAACCAAGGCCCACACGTCACCAAAGAAACACTTTGGAAAAACCAACCCTCTTTGTTATAATTTATAGTCGAAGAATCAACATCTTCATTAACAAAACAGATGCCCTCGTAGCTCAATTGGATAGAGTAGCGCACTCCTAACGCGCCGGTTGGCGGTTCAAGTCCGTCCGGGGGTACTTTTAGGGGGGGGATCGTGTCAACCCTCGTTATACCATCCACTGCAACATTTTTTGCGGCCTAAAATCCTCCCTCTTCCTCATCGTCCCGACCACGATTTTTAGCCTGCGACCGATTCATCATCTCGAGCAAACTATTCATACTACTTGTCAAATCATCCAACTGATTCTTCATCACCGCTAATTCCGAATTAGAATCAGCCCCCTCCCCCACCCCCCGCAAACTAACCCGCTTCGTAAAATCAGCCACTTGCTCATTCGTCAGCCGCCCATACGTGCTATCAATCAAAGCATCACCTTTGTGCATCATATTATGGATCAACGCCTGCCGCTCCGCTTGACTATGCATCCGCGCTTTCCAAAAAGCGGCATAACCATGCCGAAACTGATGAAAAGTCACATAAGGCAGCTCATGTTTCGCCAACCACCGCTGAATCTGCTTCCGAAAGTTAGTAGCCCGATGCAAACTCGGCCGCGACACATGATAAATCTCATGCGTAAGCGGATCAATCGCCGGACACAACAGCCCCGACGGCGGCAACACCGCCGCCACCTTCTCATACCATTGCGCCACAATCGGCAACAAAAAATCGACCTCCAACAAATAAGTCGTCTGATACGTCTGATTCTTCGTCCGCACCCCATGCTTCGCTAACTGCTCCACCTGCCGCTTCTCCACATCCACCGCCTTAAGCGGCAACGTTGTAAATGCCGTAATCCGCATCGCCGACAAATAAAGAAACGCACAAATAAACTTAGCCCGCTCCTCCGTAATCGATCCGGTCGGCGCGGCCGCAATCCGCCGCATCAATTCCAAGGAGACCCCTTTCGGCTTCGCTTCCTTATGTGACTGAATACGAATATCCAGCTCATCAATCCACGCCTCCGTAATACGCCGATACGACGGATACGAACGCTTAAGCCACCGCAAAAAAGCGCGCGTTATCTTCAGAATCTTCTTTCGATGACTAGCCGAATAAGGCACCCCCTCCGCGCGGCACAACGCTCTCACATAAATCTGAAACGGGGGCTCGATCTGCGGCGCCTTTTTCAACGGGGTCGCATCTGCCCATTGCAACAAATGGTGCAGACAGCTCCGATCCAACTCAACCGTCCCGTCAGTTAACCCTTTGCTCCGCCGATAAGTAAGATACTCATCAACAAGTTGCCAATTATGATAAAGAATCATTTTATTCTCCTCGCCACGGCCCAATAAACTTAGCCGCTTGTTTCCCACATACAGCACAAGTACACAACCAAAACAGAGCCTTATTCTTAATCCGCCTCTCCGGATTGACCATCTTGATTACCCCCTTACAAGTTGGACAATAGACCTCATCTTCAGCCAACGGCAAAGTTTGCTTACCCTGCTTCTGCGCCACGAGATACCAATCACGAAAAGCATGACCATAAATCCATACATGCTGGTTCGCTTTGATCACAACCGGCAACCCCCGCGGGATATAGACATTAACAAACACCTCCTCAGACAGATCTAACAAGGTGGCTAAATGTGAAACTGGGTACGCCATATCCAACAAATTCAACATCCGCGTATACGCCCCACCCCGCAAACGCGCCCGCTTCGGTAAACGATTATTTTTTGCCATACAATCACCTCCAAAATTTGTTTCAACATTAATAATCCACTCCCTTAATCGGACCACCCACATTGCGCCACGCCACACCACGAACGATATTGCCAATCATGGCGATATTCACCCCATACTGTTTCGATAACTCTTTGTAACGAATACCACCCGCCGCATACCGCTCCCGAATAGCCACCACTTCCTCGGCCGTCAACTTCGCACTATAATGCCCCTCCCCCTTATTGCCCCGCTTAACAACAGGCCCCCCCACCCGCTTCCAATTATCCCCCGCCAAAAT
>DATHYN010000432.1:0-3706 GCA_035459145.1 Anaerolineae bacterium
CCGCCCAAAAACGACGCATCATGACCAATATCCTCAATGTCCTCACTAAATTTAGCGACGAATGGTCCGTCGCCCAAACCATCGAAACCCTCGCCCCCACCCTCGATGACAATATGCGCGCCCGCGCCCTCGACCGCGCCCGCCAAATCCGCGACAAACGGTACCGCACCAGCGTCCTCCAAACCCTCGCCACCCACGCCCCCCCAGAACAACAACGCGCCATCCTCGACGAAGCGGTCGCCATCACCGATGAAGTCCCCGATAAATGGTCACAAGCCAATATCTTAGCTAGCCTCGCCGCCGACTACCCCACCGAACAACAACCTGAACTCGTCTATCGCGCCCTCCGCATCGTCGAAGGGATCGGCGACAATGCTGAACAAATCGCCCTCCTCACCTTCCTCGGCCAACACGCCCCCACCTCCCATACCGAACAAACCATCTTCAGCCACATCCTCAACCTCATCCCCCACCTCCCTGAAGCCCCCCAACAAGCCAAAATCCTCAAAGATATCCTCACCCTCCTCCCACCAGAACTCTACGACCACGCCCTTACCTGCATCCGCCAACTCCCCTACAAAAGCGACAAAGTCCAACTCCTTTGCACCCTCGCCCCCTTCAAACCGCCCCGCCAACAAAAAAAACTTATCACCGAAGCTCTCATCATGGCCCAAACCATCGACGACGAATGGTCCCGTGGTAGCGCCCTCAGCCTCGTCGCCGCCCAACTCGCCGATGACGAACGGGAAGAAGTCCTCGCCGATATCATCGACCGCGCCCGCAACATCAACGATAGCTGGTACCAAGCCGGTATGCTCAACGAAGTCATCCCCTTCCTCCCCGCCGAACAACAAGAAGAAATCCTTAACGAAGCACTCGAAGTCGCCTACACCATCGACGACGCTTGGTATCGCGCCAACATCCTCAGCGAAATCGCCGCCAAACTGTCCGGCTCCCAAAAAGAAGAACTCCTCAACAACACCCTCCAACGCGCCTATGCCATCGAAGACGAATGGTATCGCGCCAACCTCCTCGGCGACATGGCCCCCCACCTCCCCGCTAACCTCCATGACCAAGCCCTCCAACTCCTCGACAACCTAGTGAGCGAACGCGCCCAAACCCAAGCCATCTCTGCCCTCGCCCCCTACCTCCCCCGCCACCATTGGCCCCCCCTCCTCGATAAAGTCCACAACATCGAAGATGAATGGTACCAAGCCACCGCTTGGCGTCAACTCGCCCCCCTCCTCACCGGCGTCGACCTCCACTCCGCCCTCAATACCATCACCAAATTCGATGACACCGAAGCCCAACTCATGGCCCTCCCCACCCTCTGCGCCCAACTCCCTCTCGAAATCGGCCAAGCCCAAGCCGCCCGTTTCGATGACAACCCTTACTACCAACTCCTTATCCAACTTGCCCTTCTCCCTCGCCTATCAACCACGGAACGGCTCGCCATCTACCAAAAACTCCTCACCACTGCTCCCACCCTCAATGACGAAGAAGCCCAAAAAGACCTCATCCAACAAGCCGCCAATCAAGTCACCGCCGTCCCCGAAGCCCTTACCATGCTCCAACTCGGCCGCCACCTCCCCCGCCCCCTCTACCTCCACATGCTCCTCAACCTCCTCCCTCTCCTCCTCCCCCCCGATGACCCCGAAGGCCACCAACAACTCTACCAAGCCATTATCACCGTCGGCCAACAATGGCCCTAAACCACTCGGATTAGCCCCCAATGTCTCACCATACCCTAGACTTTGCCCAACAATTACGCCAACAAGGCTATCGCCTCACCCCCCAACGCCAAATCATCATCGATACCCTCTGCCACATGGGCGGCCACGCCACCATCAACCAAATCTACGACCAAGTCCAACAACAAGCCCCCGCCATCGACCGCGCCACCGTCTACCGCTCCATCCACCTCTTCCATGACCTCGGCTTCGTCCTCTCCGCCCAAATTAACGGCCAAACCGTCTACGAAATCGCCGCCGCCCACCCCCATCACCACCTCGTCTGCGAACAATGCCACACCGTCATCCCCCTCGCCGACCACCACTTTCACCATCTCGCCCAACACCTCCTCGAAGAACACGGCTTCCTCGCCCACATCAACCATATCACCGTCCCCGGCATCTGCGCCGATTGCCGCAACACCCCCTAATAGGAACCTATTTCTACGAAATTTAATCAAAGGAAAACCAATGTCCACATTCAACCCAATCCCCTTCCGTGCCCAATTCCCCGCCCTCACCCGCCAAGTCAACGGCCAAACCGCTATCTACCTCGACGGCCCCGGTGGCACCCAAGTCCCCCAAACCGTCATCGACGCCATCAGCCACTATTTCACCGCCGGTGGCAGTAACTACGGCGGCCCCTTCGCCGCCAGCCAATTCACCGACGCCACCGTCGACGCCGCCCGCCAAGCCATGATCGCCTTCTACAATGCCCAACACCCCACCGAAATCGTCTTCGGCCAAAATATGACCTCGCTCATCTTCCCCCTCAGCCGTGCCCTCGCCACCACTTGGCAAGCCGGTGACGAAATCATCCTCTCCCCCCTCGACCATGACGCCAACGTCTCTCCCTGGCTTCGCGTCGCCGAAGACCATAACCTCACCATCCGCTGGCTCGGCCTCAACCACCACGACTGCACCCTCGACCTCACCACCCTCCCCAACCTCCTCAACGACAAAACCCGCCTCGTCGCCGTCACCGCCGCCTCCAACGCCGTCGGCTCCATCACCAACCTCACCCCCATCATCCAACAAGCCCATGCCGCCGGCGCCCTCGTCCTCATCGACGCCGTCCATTACGCCCCCCACGACATCATCGACGTCCAAGCCCTCGATTGCGACTTCCTCCTCTCCTCCGCCTACAAATATTTCGGCCCCCACACCGGCATCCTCTACGGTAAATACGAACATCTCGACGCCCTCAACGCCTACAAAGTCCGCCCCGCCCCCACCAACCCACCCATGAAATGGGAAACCGGCACCCAAAGCTTTGAAAGTCTCGCCGGCGTCACCGCCGCCGTCCACTACCTCGCCAACATCTCCGGTTCCGATGGCTCTTTACGCGACCGCCTCGTCGCCAGCATGACCACCATCAAACAGTACGAACAAACCCTCAGCGCCGCCTTCCTCAAAGCCGCCGCCACCATCCCCGGCCTCCGCATCTACGGCATCACCGACACCGAAAAACTCGCCAGCCGCACCCCCACCTTCGCCATCAGCCTCGACGGCCACACCCCCTCGGCCATCGCCCAACACCTCGCCAACCACGGTATCTTCGTCTGGGACGGCCACTACTACGCCATTACCATCATGGACAAACTCGGCCTCCTCGACCAAGGCGGCCTCGTCCGCATCGGTTTCGCCCACTACAACACCCACGACGAACTCGACCGCCTCATCACCACCCTCCGCCAACTCACTACCTAGATTATGTCATTCCGGCGCAGGCCGGAATCCACTTCTAAAACCACCAAACCTAATCAAACCAACCCCCAACTCAAACGTATGCCTAGCCTACTACCAACCACATGCTCATGAGCCCATCAACCCATACCCAGGGCAATCGCATACTCATTCTAACTATCAAATCCCCACCTCGAAAAACCCTTCCCGACCGGAGTTTGCCCGCTTTTTGACTAACCAATACATTCCAAGTCACAAAAAGGGCAAACGGAGTGGAGGGATCTAAGAGT
>DATHYN010000433.1:0-18287 GCA_035459145.1 Anaerolineae bacterium
TTAGGCGTAATTTTTGGTAGAAGTTGGTTGTGGTTTGGTTCCAGAGTTGGCGGGGATGGGGGTGTTGGGTGTGGGGGGCGGAGGCGAGGAGGTAGTGTAGTATTAGTTCAAAGAGAAGGTTTTGGGTGAGTTGGGTGGGGGCGGGATGGGTGGGGAGGATATTGTTTAGTTCGTCGGTTATATAATGGAAGAGGGTCTTATAATCGCGGCTAAATTGTTGGTGGAGGGTGGTTGGTTTTGGTTTGTGTGGGCGCATAGGGTATGATAGCAGAAAAGAGGGGGGAGGGACAAGTATAGGGGTCTATTAAAATGGCGTGTATCGCAGAGACTAGAGGGTAATAAGAGTGAACAAAATATTTATAGGAGAATTTTGTATTCAGGCTGGACAACCGAAAACATATCAAGCTCCTAATTTAAATAATCTATAGATGAAGCGATAGAAAGTTTATTTGTTATGGAAACAGAAGATATGATTTTGATGTGGCATGCTATTCCTATTCGGGTGGAGTATAAATATGATATAAGAAGTGTGTTTTGTGGAGAACAAGGCCGAAATAGAGGTGGTGTTAGGAGTGGATCCCCGCTTTCGCGAGGATGACAGCCCTGATCGGGCTGTAAATGGTTGTTGACATAAGAAAAACGGACAGTATCTGCGCAGGTATGACAGTCCTAGTCGGGCTGTAGAGAGATGGTGTGGTTGATAATGAGGGGCGTTGGCTTCTTTTCTATGCTTATTTAAGCTTAATCGGCTTGGTCTGAGGCTCGTTTTTGGTTTAACTCTTTTTGCCAAGCAAGAACTTTATCTAGGGGCACGCCCATTAATTCGCTAACTTGGGCTACTTCAAAGGTGTTTAGTAAACGCCAGCCAACTTGTTGCAGAGCTTCTTCTTGCCCTTCTTCACGCCCTTTTTCAAGACCTTTTTCAAAGCCTTGTGATAATCCTTTTTGCATACCTTCTTCTATCCATTGTTCAGCAATTGTTTTCATCGCTTGTTCTCCTAATTGTCCTTGTTTTAGAAGGGCTTGGCGCAAACCAGTTGGTTTAACTTTGCCCGTTGCTTTAGTTAAATAATACAAAATTGTGCGAATAAAATCTAGTCCTTGGGGGTTTTGTTGGAGTTGGAAGGCGAGGGTAATGAGGTTGTCTAGCTCTTGGGGGAGTTGGGGATTGAAGAAGGTTATCGGAACGTTCATGTGACAGTTGGCAATGATGGGGTATAATCTTTAGTATGAAAAGACCCAGTAAAATCGCTTGCCAAAATGTATGGAAATTGTTTGGAGCGGCGACGGAACAGATGAGTTTGTCGGCGTTGCAACAGGGGGATTTGTCGCGGTTGTCGGCTGAGGGGCAGGTGGTGGCGGTGCGGGATGTGACGTTTGCGGTGGAGACGGGGGAGACATTTGTGATTATGGGGTTGTCGGGGAGTGGTAAATCGACTTTGATTCGTTGTATTTCACGATTAATTGAACCCTCGGCCGGCCAAATCCTCATCGATGACCAAGATATTCTGAAAATGAGCGCGGCCGAGTTGCTCGAGTTGCGCCGTCATCGCATGAGTATGGTGTTTCAACATTTTGGGCTGTTGCCCCATCGGCGGGTGATGGGCAATGTGGCTTTTGGCTTAGAGGTGCAGGGGTTTTCGCGGGCCGAGCGTGAGGTGAAGGCGCAAGAGATGATTTCACTGGTGGGGTTGAATGGGTGGGAGCGTAATTATCCGCATGAGTTGAGTGGCGGGATGCAACAACGGGTCGGTTTGGCGCGGGCGCTGGCGTTAGACCCAGATATTTTGCTGTGCGATGAGCCGTTTAGTGCGTTAGATCCATTGATTCGGGGGGAGATGCAAGATGAGTTATTGCGCTTGCAGGAGATGATGCATAAGACGATTTTGTTCATCACCCATGATTTTGAAGAGGCGTTGCGGTTGGGAGACCGGATTGGAATTATGCGGGATGGGGCGTTGGTGCAGGTGGGAACGGCAGAGGAGATTGTGAGTCGACCGGCGAATGATTATGTGGCCGCGTTTACACGCAATATTCCGCGGCAAAAGGTGTTGACGGCGAAGACGGTGATGGTACCGGCCAAGTCGAAGCGAGAGAAGGTGGGGGATAAGGGTCGGTACGCATTGGTGACGGCGACGTTAGAAGCGTTGATTCCGTTGGTGGCGACGACGGCGGAGCCGTTGGCAATTATTGACGAGGAGGGGTATATTGTGGGGCAAGTGAGTCCGCAACAGTTGTTGACGGCGTTAGGGGAGGGTCAAGGCGATACGGGTCTATGATGTTTTCACGGGTTGAACAGCCTAAAGAGCGACAGTGGCGGGGGCGGCCGAGGGAGCGGTATTGGGGCGCGTTGTTGTTGTGCGGTTTGGCGGTAGTGGCTTGGTTTTTAGGGCGGCATACAGCGTGGGGACAAAGTTTTCCGGAAGCGTGGAATTTGGGTCTACGGGAGCCAGTTGATGAATTTCAGGTGTGGGTTATTGGGAATCGGAATAGTCATCCTTTATTTGTTTGGTTTTTTGAGCCATTAACGGCTTCGATTGATTTCTTGTTGCAACAAGTAGAGTCGTTTTTGTTATGGTTGCCGTGGCCGTTTGCGGTGTTAGCTGCTTATTTGGTTGGTTATCGGTGGTCTGGTTTAAGGTTGGGGTTGGTGGCGGGGGGCAGTTTGCTGTTTATGGGGTTGGTCGATTTGTGGGATGAGAGCATGCAGACGTTGGCCTTGATGTTGGTATCGGTGGCGTTAGCATTGGTGATAGGAATTCCGGTTGGGATTTATGCGTCGCAAAATGATCGGTTTGAGCGTTGGTTGCGGCCAATTTTAGATGGGATGCAGACGATGCCGGCGTTTGTCTATTTGATTCCAGTGGTCTTTTTCTTTGGGATTGCGCGGGTGCCGAGTGTGGTGGCGACGGTGATTTATGCGTTAGCGCCAGCCATTCGGTTGACGAATTTAGGGATTCGGAATGTATCACCGAAGATAGTGGAGGCGGCGTTGGCGTTTGGGGTGACGAAGCGGCAGTTGTTGCGCAAGGTGCAGTTGCCATTGGCCTTGCCGACAATTATGGCGGGGGTGAATCAGACGATTATGATGGCGTTGTCGATTGTGGTGATTGCGGCGTTGATTGGTGCGGGGGGTTTGGGCCGAGCGGTATTGAATGCGTTACAGCGATTGCAGGTGGGCAAGGGTATCGAAGCGGGGTTGGCTATTGTATTTTTGGCGATTTTTTTAGACCGATTGAGTCAGGCATGGCGGCCAGCGCAGAAGGCGCAGGCGGTGGCCGCGGCCCAACAGGGAAATGAAGCGAAGCGGGGACATTTGGTGCCGAATCGGTGGTTGAATAGCCGTGGGGGGCAATGGATTGAAGGTGGCATCGACCGTTTATTGGCCGTTGGGCGGCGGCTGATTAAGCGGGTTAATCAGAGTCTAAAAGAGTGGGTGCCGGAAGAGCAGTGGGGATGGTTGGATCGGTATGAGTATTGGATTACGGGGGGGATGGTGTTGTTTGTGGTGTTAATCCTGAGTTTTTGGTTTGGGTTGACATCGTTTCCTGATTGGGCCCGTCTACCGTTAGCACGACCGGTGGATAATTTGGTGACATGGGTGCGGGATAATTTGTATCAGATTGGGGATTTGCCGTTGGGGACGGGGCCGTTTAGTGATTTTTTGATTATTTATGTGTTGGAACCGTTGCGGACGCTGTTGACAGATATTTTAATTTGGCCAGCATTGATGTTGTTGGTGATGGCGGGTGGCTGGTATTTAGGCGGCTGGCAGTTATCGTTCTTATCGGGGGGGAATCTGTTGTTGATCGGTTTGTTAGGGATGTGGGGGTTGGCGATGGATACGTTGAGTCAATTGTTGGTGGCGGTCTTTTTGGCAATTATCATTGCGATACCGTTGGGGGTGGCAGCAGCGAAGTGGGATTGGTTTGATGCGGTGTTGCGGCCGGTTTTAGATACGTTGCAGACGATTCCATCGTTTGTTTATTTGGTGCCGGTGATTATGTTGTTTAATATTGGCCGAGTGCCGGGGGTGATTGCTTCAGTGTTGTATGCATTGCCACCAGCGGCGCGGCTGACGACGTTAGGCATTCGGAACGTGGAGGGGAAAGCGATTGAAGCGGCCGAGGCGTTTGGGGCAACCTCGTGGCAACTGTTATGGAAAGTGCAGTTGCCATTGGCGATGCCATCAATTTTGTTAGGGATTAATCAGACGGTGATGATGGCGTTAGCGATGGTGGTTATCGCTGGTTTGGTTGGTGGTGGTGGGTTAGGGTTGGAAGCGGTAACAGGCTTGGCCCAAAGTGAGACAGGGCAAGGGTTAGAGGCGGGCTTGGCGATTGTGTTGATGGCGATTGTGTTGGATCGGTTAACGCAGGCTTGGGCGGGTCAATATGAACAGCAAGGATAATAAGATGGATCGTTTTTTATACGATGTCTTGCCATATATTCCCACGCCATTAATTCGGGAGTTGACAAACTTTGAGGATGAACGAGGTGGGGCGCGGACGGGAACGATTAAGGCGGCGGTGTTGTTTGCTGATGTGTCGGGGTTCACATCATTAACGGAGCGGTTGGCACAAAAGGGGGAACAAGGGCCGGAGGAGCTAACGCAATTGTTGAATGAATATTTTAGTCGGATTATTGAGATGATGGCGGATGAGGGAGGGGAGGTGGTGCAATTTAGTGGGGATGCGGTGTTGGCGTTGTTTGTGGTGGGATCGGCTGGTTTGCCGGGGGCGGTGCAGAGAGCGGCGCGGGCGGCGCAGCAGGTTCAAAGCGTGATGGCAACTGAGTTTGCCTTGGTGGAGACGAGTGTGGGGCCGGTGCCGTTGGGGTTGAAGGTGGGGATTGGGGTTGGTGAGTTGACAAGTTTGCAAGTGGGAGGGGTGTCGGACCGGTGGGAGTATGTGATGGCGGGGGATCCGTTGCGGCAGGTGGGGTTAGCGGAGAAGCGGGCGGAGCGTGGTGATATTATCTTGAGTCCGGAGGCGGAGGAGGCGTTGGCGGAGGCCGAGGGCGTTAGAGATGATGGTGAAGAAGATTTACTAACGGGCCAGAACTCTTTGCCAACGGTTGAAGAGTTGCGCTTGTTTGTGCCACGGGTAGTGCGACAATGGTTGGATCAGGGGTTGCGGGATTGGTTAGCTGTTTTGCGACCGATGACGGTGTTGTTTATGGGGGTTGAGGGGTTGGATTATGAGACAGAGGGGGTGGCCGAGCAGTTGCATCAGTTTTTGAGGGGGGCACAAGCCACGATTTATCAGTATGGGGGAAGTATTAACAAACTGATGGTTGATGATAAAGGAACTATTTTCTTGGCACTGTTGGGGGCGCCACCCCAAGCGCATGAAGACGATCCATTGCGGGCGGTGCAATGTGCGACGGATTTGTTGGCGATTGCGGCGAAAAGCCAGTTGACTCTAGCGGTGGGGATTACGACAGGAAGGGTGTTTGCTGGTCCCGTTGGTAGCCAACAGCGGCGGGAGTACACGGTGATGGGGGATGCGGTTAATTTGGCGGCACGGTTGATGGGGGTAGCGCAAAAATCGGGGGGTGGGATTCGGTGTGATTTTGCCACCTATCGGCAAGCGCGGCAGGGGTTGCAATTTGTAAGTTTGGGAGCGGTTAACTTGAAGGGGAAGGCGGAAGCGGTTAAATTGTATGAGCCAACGGGCGAGCGGGTGAAGCAGTTGGGAGGAACGGCCGTTGGTCCCCTAGTTGGACGACGAAACGAAATCAAGCAGTTAAACAAAGTGGTAACTGCGTTGCCCACAGCCGAAAAAGGGCATGTGGTGGTTATTGAAGGGGAGGCGGGGATTGGGAAGTCCCGTTTGATGCAGGCGATGTTAAAGAGAGCGGACGAGACAAAAATTGAGCCATTATTAGGGATTGCGTTAAGCATCGAGCAGAATACGCCGTATCGGGCTTGGCGGGAACTGTTGATCGCTTATTTTGGGTTAGAAGAGCGAATGGATTTGGCCGAAAAGCGGGGGCGGATTGAGGCGCAGGTGCGGGCCTCGGCCGCACGCCATGTGGCACGTTTGCCGCTTTTAAATGATATTTTAGCGTTAGAGTGGCCGGAATCGGCATTGACGCAATCGTTAGACCCGGAGTTGCGGCAACAGAATATTGTGATTTTGTTGCAGGCGTTGTTGGCGGTGTGGGTGAGAGAACGGCCGTTATTCCTCGTCTTCGAGGATGCGCATTGGCTGGATGCGTTATCATGGGATTTGTTGGCGCAGGTGACGCGTCATTTAACGGTGACGGGCACGCCGTTTTTGTTGGCGTTGGTGGTACGGCCGCTGGCGGAGCATACGGTAGGGGCGAGTACGGTGGAGCGGTTTCAGCAGACGACGGAGATGACGCATCTTAATTTGGGGAATATGAATGGGGCGGAGATTGGGCAGTTGGTGCGACAGAAGTTGGGGTTGGCCGAGGGTGGGTTGCCGGAGCTAGTGGGACAGTTATTGCAAGAGCGGGCGGATGGCAATCCGTTCTTTGCCGAAGAGTTGATTTTGAATTTGTTAGAAGCGGGGGGCATTCGCTTAACTTTTGATGCTCATAGTCGTGGAATGGTGTGTGAGCTAAGCGATGAGTGGGAGACGGTACAACAGATGTTGCCGAATACAGTTCAAGGACTCATATTAGCCCGTATTGATCGCTTATCACCGGAACGACAGTTGGCGTTGAAAGTGGCAGCGGTTATTGGACGCACGTTTTCATACGAACAGTTGGCGCATACGTTGCGGGTACAGGCGGAGCAGATTGTGGCGCAACTTGATACGTTCTTGGCAGATTTGATGGAGCAAGATTTAACTGTTTTGGAAGTGCCAGAACCGGATTTGATGTATATTTTCAAGCATATTATTACGCAGGAAGTAGCGTATGAGACATTGTTGTATGCGCAGAGGCGGTCGTTACATCGGGCGGTGGCGGAATGGTATGAGCAGATGTATCCAACGGTGGAGGCGTTGACGCCATATTATGCGTTATTGGCGTATCATTATCAGCAAGCGGAGAATACGGAGGCGGAGTTACGGTATACGCAGTTGGCCGGACAGCAGGCGGAAGGGCAATATGCGAATGAGACGGCAGTGATGCATTTTAAGCGAGCTTTAGAATTAGCGGAAATGTTGGCTGATGACGAGAAGCAGTATCAGATTTTGTTACAGAGGGAGGGGGTGTACGATCGTATCGGGGAGAGGGATGAGCAGAAGGAGGATGTGACAGCGTTGCTGGCGTTGGCGAAAGGGTTGGGGGATGAGGCGCTGGCTGAGAGTTGGACGCGATTTGGAAGTTATTATGTGGAGGTAAGTGAGTATGCGGAAGCGTTAGCGGCGTTGGCCGAGGCGTTGCGATATGCGGAGAAGGTGGAGCGTTTTGATGTGCTGGGGCAAGGACATTTGTTGTGGGGGACTACGGCATGGTTGCAGGCGGAGTATGATAGCGCTCGCGAGCATTTGGAGAAGGCGATTGCGTTGGGAGAAGCGCATGGGTTGGCGGGGATGCAGGCCGAGGCGATGATGAAGTTGGGGGATGTCTGTTGGTATCAGAAACAGACGGAAAAAGCGCAAACGTATTATCATCAAGCGTTGTTAATGCATCATGATTTGCATGATTTAAAAAGCGAGGCGGGTTGTTATAGTTCGTTGGCAGGAATTGCTGGGGAGCAAGGGGATTATGTGACGGCGCGTGAATATGCGGAAAAGGCGTTGGCGTTGTGTCAAACGGTTGGTTTTCAGAAAGGGCAGGCGATTATTCAGTATAATTTAGCGGTGGATCATACTGATTTAGGGGATTATGAGACAGCAGTGACATATTTGGAGAAGACCTTGGCGGCAAGTCGCTTAATGGGGTCGCGCTGGTTGGAGGGGATGGCGTTGGATACGTTGGGTTTGGTGGCTTATAATCAGGGAGATTGGGAGCAGGCGATTCGGTACGCGGGTCATGCGATTACGATTCAGCAGGCGATTGGGGATAAGCATAGTGAGACGTACAGTTGGGGGCATTTAGGATGGACGTATTTGCGTAGCGGGGATGAGGAGAAAGCAAGAGCGGCATTTAAGCGGGTAAGTGAGTTGCAGACGGAGTTGGGTGAGGAGCAGATTAATGTGGATATGTTGGCAGGGGTAACGTTGTTGAACTGTGGGGTGGTGCCGAGGGAGGAGAGTTTAGAGGGGGTGCGGACGATTTTGGCGCGGTTGGAAGCGGATGGGGTGGAGGCGGCGGAGTATGCGTTGCAGGTTTATTTGAGTTGTTATGAGGTGGTGGTGATGGTGGGGAGTGAGGAGGGGTTGGCCGAGGAGATTTTGAAGGAGGCGGAGGGGGTGTTGCGGGAGCGGGCCGAGCGGATTCGGGACGATGGGTTGCGGCAGTTATTTTTGGAGAATGTGCCGGTGCATCGTCGGATTAGGGAGCTTGAATCGGACTAATTGAGATGATGTAGGAGTCCCACATTCATTCTCTGTTGACAGTAATAATCTAGATTAACAGTCCGTTTAAAGGAGGAACCAATGTTCCTTTATCTGTATATGAGGAAAGAATCGGGGATATCGGAAGCGTCATGGATATTTATGAGATGAAAGATGCCATCAATGCCGTTCTTTGGGGTAAAAAATAATGCCTCATTTTCAAATACGTGTAATGATGGATTGGTTCTCTGCAATAGTAGCATTTGGTGATTATTTAATTAAATTATTAAGTGAAAATCATGCAGATACTAATTTTTATATACAAGCATACGTCATTACCAACAAATTTTATAATAAACGCAAAGAATTAAGGGTTTTAATGGAAGATGAGTCATTAACCCCAGAACAAATTGACAATATTTGTCAACAAGCACGAAGACAATTTGAAGATGAATATAAATCTTTTTCCGTACTATTTCATGAAATCGATGATGTGTTAATGCTACCTGGTCTTGACCTAATACGAGAAGGGGTTAATAGATTCGATAAAGATTTATAGGTAAAAATTTTGGGATGGCTTTAGGGCAATCACACGCACTTTAAAGTGAACCCCATTGTCAATACCAATATTTCACCAATCCAAGACAAAACATTCGTTTTAGAATGTCTTTTTTTGCTGAGACGAGGACCAAGCGAAGGTTGTTTTAAGAGTGGATACCTGCCTGCGCAGATGCTGTCCGTTTTTGTTGAGCAGGTAGGATTTGCGGAGAACGAAGCCGAAATGAAGGTAGTTTTATAAGTGGATTCCGGCCTGCGCCGGAATGACATATTCGCGGAGTGCGCCGTTAATTGTAAAAGCGGACAGCATCTGCGCAGGTATGACAGCCCTATTAAGAGCTGTCATTTTGTGGTGGGTATTGCTTGGGGTAGTTATGATGGGGATTTGTTAGACTAAGTCTTCAGCGTAATCACAACCTTGCCGCTGATGCGCCGACTGCCTTGCATTGCCATTGCCTCGGCGGTTTTTTCTAGGGGGAAACGGCGGTCAATTACCGATTTGACTTGGCCAGAGGCCATGAGTTGCGCCAGTGTGGCGAGGTCGTCGGTGTTGAATTGTGTTATGTAATTGAAGACTTTCTTTTTTTCTTCTGACTCTTGGTAGGCGCCCATCTTGGCCATGAAGGCGATGGCGTCCATGCCGAGGGCGCCGGCTGAAACCATGCGCCCTGTTGGAGTAAGATTGTTGACGTATAGATTAAAGGGGCGATCACCAACCATATCTAGAATCAGGTCATAGGGGCCGGTGCCATTCCAATCTTGTTCGGTATAGTCGATTATCTCGTCGGCACCAAGCGTTTTTACCATATCAATGTTGCGCGTACTGCATACTGCGGTCACATGGGTGTGGAAGGATTTGGCGATCTGTACTGCGTAGATACCTACACCACCAGAAGCGCCAATGATTAATACACGCTGGCCGGCGGTGATCTGGCCGTGGTCACGCAACCCTTGCAAGGCGGTGAGCCCGCCGGTGGGAATGGCGGCGGCGTCGACAAAAGAGATATTCTCCGGCTTGTGGACTAGATTTTTCTCGATGGCGAGGGCGTACTCAGCGAAGGCTCCTTTGGCGGTTCCAAAGACGGCATCACCAATAGTAAACCGGGTGACGTCGCGGCCAACAGCAACGACCGTTCCGGCACAATCGCCGCCCATGGCGTAATCTGTCGGTTGGGGGTCACCAAACCATTTACGGATCATGGGGATAACACCTTCCATGCGGTGCCAGTTGGAGGGGTTGGTGGCGGCGGCGTGTACTTTGAGTAATATTTGGTCACCTTCTGGTGTGGGTTGGTCGATCTCTTCCAATGTTAATACATCAGGGGAGCCATACTTACGTGCCAATATTGCTTTCATCGTTGTTCCTTATCGTTCTATATCGGTCTATTATAAATTAATTACCCGCGACCACGGCAAACGTAAATGCGCCCATTTCGTTGGAGGGGGTAGAGCGTTGGTTGAGGGGGTTGAGGGCGCGGAGGTGGTAGTAATGGTTGGTGGCGGGGTCGGTGAGGGAGTTGAGGTGGGTGTAGGTGGTGCTGGGGGTGGTGGTGAGGAGGGTGTCATCGGGGGTGTAGGGAGTGGTGCTGACCCACAGTTCGTAGTTGGTGTTGGGGGGAAGGTCGTTCCAGATGAGTTGGAGGTCGGGGGGGAAGGGTGTGAGGGTGGTAAGGGTTGGTTGTTCAGGGGGGGCAACGGCCGTTAACGGATGATACCACGCCCGACTATGATCCCACAGATGCGTACTGTCTGCCATCTGCCCGTCCACATAAAAAGTAACGGTCGCGCCCACGGCCCCACACGCATCCCCCGAATCCGCTTTCACTTGCAAACGGTAGATAATTTGCCCGTCCCACAACTGGGTCGTGGTCTGGCCACAGAGCTGGCCGTTGATGGTAGCGGTGACGGGGAGGCCGGCCGAGGGGGTGAAAGTAGGCGTGGCGGCGATGGGGCCGTAATAAGTGGTGGGCGGGAAAGTGATGGCGTTGAGGCTGTCGTCAGTGAAGCCATCGGGGGTGTCAGGGTCGAGGGGGAGGTAGAGAGTGATGTTACTGGTGGCGTAGAGCCAGTACGCTTGGCCGAAATGGAGGGTGGTCAGGTCGTTGACGACGGGACTTAAGTCGGGATGGGTGGTGAGGACGCCGGTGTCGAACAGGTGCCAGCTGTCCGCTTGCCAATCGTAATGGTAGACAGCGGAGTAGGCGCCGTCAATAGAGGCGAGGGCGGTGGTGATGGGGCGGCTGGTGTAGAGGGGATAACCGAAGCTGTTCCAGCCAACGGTGAAGGGAGGCATGGTGAGGGTAGAGGCGAGGAGGTAAATACCGTCACCGTTTTGGGCCGAGGGCATGGTGGCGGTGGCTAAGTTGTCGAGGGGATCTTGGGTGGTAGGCAGGCGTTGCCAGCTTTGGCCATTATCGGGGGAGTAGTAGATGTTGATGAGATGCTCGTCACTGTTACCGCCAGGGACTTCAGTTTGGAGGTAGTTGAAAGCGATGTTGCGATCGACTGGTTGGCTACCGGCGAAGCGGTATGCTTGGCCGATGGGGGTGAGCCAGCTGGGCAACGTGGGTAGAGTGGTTAATTTTTGGAGGTAGGAGGTGCCGGTGTCAGCGAAGACATCGTTGACGTTGAAGATGATGACTTGGCCATCGCCGGAGGCGACGGGAGCGCCCCAGCCAGCCCGTTTGCCACCCCAACCGGCCCGTTTACCACCCCAGCCAGCGCGCTTACCACCCCAACCAGCCCGTTTGCCACCCCAGCCCTCGCCTAAGAAAAATTCACTCATCACTTCTTGGGGAGGGGAACTGCCCGCAACCCAGACGCGGACAAAGCCGCTGACGGCGGGATAGGGTAGTTCAACTTGTTGGGTGAATAGGTCGCGAGCAGGGTTGGGATTGAGGGCGGCGACTGTACTCGTCAGCGGGAAGGGGGGGCCATCACCGATGGCGGGTAGGATTTGGGCGAACACGTCGCCAGCGGGAATCGATTGGGCGACGGTAATGTGCATCGTTTGGGTGGTGAGGAAGGAGATTTGGAGTTGTGGTTGCCAACCAGGGACGGGTTCAAGGCTGATATTGCCAGCGTTGGTGCCGACGAGGGCACAACCAATGTATGTATCTGCTTGGCTATAATCGTAGAGGCAGAGGCGGTCGCCGGGGGCGGCGCCTCGTGCTTCGATCTGGTCACCGACGGGTGAGCCTTGGCCGATAACGTAGGTATCGGGGTAGGGACCGGGGCTGGTTGGCTCGGCCCAGTTCTTGAAGAGAAATGCTTCCCCTCGGCCACCCGGCACGTAAATCGGATTATTGCTACTATCACGCAAACTGAAGAAGGGGGCGGCCAGCGTCTCTGCTGGTGTGCCATCATCATGGAAAGTAAGCTGAGTGACGGCCAAGGGTAGCTCAGAGGGGCCGGCTAATGTCGTGGCGGGCGGGTTAAGCCACGGGTAGATGCGGTTGATCGTTTCCCAATCGGTGCGGCCGGTAATTTGCTCAGCGATTGTTTGGAGGCAAGGGCCAGTCCACTCGGCCTCTGTCAGGAATTCGCTGTACTCGTCTTGGTAGAGGTTGGTCATAAAACTGCCGTAGCAGTCAGTGGTGATAATGGCACCATCGGCGAGGCCGAGGTAGTTGTCGGGAAGGAAGAAGGCGAAATGGCCGAGTTCGTGGGCGAGGGTGCGGGGCCAATCTTCGCCGAGGTTGGCATCGGGGTCGCCGAAGCGGTTCCAAGTGGCGCCCATACTAACTTGACCGGGCAGGTAGGCATCGGTGATGACTTGGGTGGGGCTGATGATATCATCTTGGGGGGTGGTGACGATGCCGCCAAGGCTGGCCGAGGGGCGAATGTTGTTGGCGGCGTGGATGAGGATGTGGGCACTGCTCCAATTCTGTTTGTTGTGGTAGATGTTGAGGCGGCCGAGGGCGGCTTGGCCATCAGTGACATCATAAAGGATTTCGGAGGTGCGTTGGAGGTCGTCTTGAAGCTGATTGATATAGTTGGGGTCGTTACGGGCGTCCCATTCGAGGGAGATGTCGAGATTGAGGAGGAGTAACGGCCGTTGGCTCGATACGACCAGCTGTTGAACCCCGGGTTCGGTGACGAGATGGCCATTCAGACCTGATTCGGTGGGTTCGGCGCTGGTGTAGTATAGGGTGTAGCTCTCGGTGGCTGTAATCGGAACGAGGGCGACGAGGGTGTCGTTGAGGCCGAGTTGACTGCGTCCTTGCAAATAACCTTGGGCATCAGTGCGGAACGGTGTGGTGCCATTGCTAATCGGCTCCCCTACGGTGGCACCGGCGGGCAGGCGATAGACAAGCGCATTGGGAAGGGCATTGGTAGACGCAACCGTGTCGCTAAAGACTTGAATTTGGGTGCCGCGCAGGGCAAAGGGGAATGATGTGGTGGCGATGTAGGGTGCTTGTTGGGGACCGGGTGTGGTGAAGGGGAGGTAGGCGGTGGGATCGGTGCCGATCTCGAAGCGCAGACGGACATTGGCACTTTGGCCAAAGAAGCCACTGGCAAAGGTGTCCCAATAATATTCGTTTTGATTGGTCGTAGTTTGCATATCAAGCCCCCAGCTAAGCAGGGTGCCATCATCAGCTACGGGATATCTATCGGTGACGCGTAATTGCCAAACGCCTTGGGCGGATAAGCCATCAAAGGTAGCTAAGGGGTTTTGGGGGATGAACCGACCAGTAAAAGGTGCGGTTCCGGCAGTGATTGATAGCGGGGCTTCGTCATCAAGCACGGTATTAACGAAATTATCACCACCAAAACCGACAAAATCGACCAGAATGGCCCGTTCACCCGTGGGCGCGATAAGCTCGACAATAACATCTTCGTCATAAGTGTGATCGATATTGAACCAAAGGTTTAAATCTTGGATTTGATGGGGCTGTGCGATGTGTAAGGCCGAGGTGATGATGGTTGGGGCGTTACCAAAGGGGAGAGGCAGGGTGGGATCTTGGCTAGTGTAGGGAACGGGTGTCATACTGGTGATGTTAAGTTGCCAGCTATTTAGGGTGCCAGAATCAAGGGGATCATCATCAAAGATTTCTAATGTCCACGCGCCGTTGGGGTTTTGGCCGTAGAGGGTAGTTAAGTCCCCTTCGGGACGGAAGCGGCCGGTAAAGGGGGCGGTGGTGGTAGCGATGAGGGCCGAGGCTTCTTGGTCAAAAATGGTTTGGCTGAAATTGTCACCAGAGTCGCCGACATCAGTGGCGAGTTCAACACGGGTGCCATCAGGGGCGATTAGATAGATGTCGAGGTCACTGACCCAAACGTGGCTGATATCAAGTTGGACATCAATGTCGGTAAGGTAGCTTCCGGTCGGGAGACCGGTAACAGTGATAACATCAGTCGTGGTGATGACACTAGGCAAGGGAAGGGGGGTAAGATTATCATCAGGGTGGGTGGTGGTGCGGTGGGTGGGCAGATGGTCCGTAACGGTGCCGGCGGTGGGGACAGCGGGGAGCCATTGGCCGCCACCATCGGGAGAGTAGTAAGCGCGTAATGGGCCGGCTAAATCGCCTTGGTTATCGTTAATTTGGTAGGGGATGGTGATGATGTTACCGGTAACGATGGTGGGATCGGAGAAGAGGTCTGCTTGGGTGGGAACGGGGCGGTCAAGTTGAAGGGTGCTGTGCTGATTAGGGAAGCCAGCGGCGATAGGGGCGACATTGTATTGCACTAGGTGACTAAAAGGAGGCGAAGAGAAATAATATTTAGCCAGAATGGCATCGATCATGCCATTGTTATCGAAATCGCCCCAAGCGGTATCGCGGGTAAATAGGCCACTGTTACTACTATCATCAAAGCTGTAGTTCGCGTTGACAAATTGGCGATTACCAAGATTGCGTACAATCGCATCTTCCCCAAAGTTGCTTTCCACAATATCTAAATCGCCATCACCATCAACATCAACGGCATCTAAATCGTAGTTGAGGTTAAGTTCACCAAATTGTGTAATGTTGGGGAAATTGCCAGCCCCATCATTGTACAAAATGCGGCTTTGGCTTTGCTGGGTGCCGATAAGGATGTCGAGAAAGCCATCGGCATCGAGGTCGGCGAAGCTGATGTCGCGGCCGTTGGTGCTGGGGATGAGTTCGATAGCGGGGGCAAAGGTGCCGTTTCCTTGATTACGGTAGAGGTAAGTTTGGTCGATGCCGGTGGTGGCAATATCTAAATAGCCATCACGGTCGAGGTCACCGATGGCGATATCGGTGGTAAGGTCGAGGGCGGAGAGGGTGGTGGCCGTATTGAAATTGCCGAGACCATCATTTAGGTAGTAGCGGTTTATTCGTCCTGAAGGATGGCCATTGGCGATGGCGATATCAAGGGCACCGTCGTTGTTGAGATCGGCCATAGCAACGGCCGTTGTGCCCCCGGCATAATCGACCAAGTTAACCAGATTCGAAAAGTTACCAACGCCATCATTGAACCAGATCTCGTTGGTTTGGGTGTGAACGGTCGTGTGGAAATCGATGGCGCCACCACCATTACCAAAGAGGATATCAAGGTCGCCGTCATTGTCGAGGTCGCCGAGGGCGACGTCATGGGTGATATCATCAGGCGCGCCGAGGCAGTGGACGAGGGGGTGGGTGGCGACTGGTTGGTTACAATCGATGGGGCCGGTGTCGAATTGGCCTGTCCCATCATTGAAGTAGATGAAATTTTGTTGGTCAGCGTTGGTGATGACAGCGTCGAGCCAGCCGTCGCCATTGAGGTCGCCGGTGGCGGCGGCGGTGCCGAGGGTGGTGTTAAGGAGGGGGGCCGAGGGGCCAAAGGGAGAGAATTCATTGTTTTGATTGTTAAAATAGATACTATTGTACCCAAAAACACCATTAGCAAAATCATTGGCCCCATCATTGTTAAAATCGGCGATAGCGATACTATAGGCGTTACTACTGACAGGCAGTTCGCTAAAATCGCCAAAAGTGCCGGTGCCATCATTGAGACGAATACGATTACCACTGGCGCTGCGGCCTTCGATTAAATCTGGCAAGCCATCACCGTTTAGATCACCAAGGACAATCGATAAGAGCAGGAACGTCGTGTACGTGGTTGGTAAGCCAAATGTGGCGATATCATCGCCATTGTTCAAGTAAGTGTAATAGCGGGATTGGCTGGCACCCGTGGCGACCAAGTCAGGGAAGCCATCTTGATTAAGGTCAGCTGTGTTTATTTCATCCATTGTTTCTGAGGTAAGGGTGGCGTAGCCAATGTAAAAAGTAGTGCCATCATGAAAGTAGCGATTGATACCGTTGTTGTCGACAACAAGCAAGTCGGGTCGTCCATCTTGATTGAGATCAGTGGCGGCGACGTCGTAAACAGGTGGGGTGACAGAAAAAAGTGATGTTGGTGAGAGAAAACGACCAGGGCGACGGTCATCATGAAGATAAATCAGAACATTATCAGTATTAGCCACAACAATATCAAGCCAGCCATCTTGATTGAAATCAGCAGTGGTTAAAGAGACAGAGGCATCGTTACTATTATTTAAGCAGACAATGGTGGCTGGGGGGGTATTACAGTTAACATCGCCAGTATAAAATTGACCGGTGCCATCATTGTAGCTAATAAAGTTGGGTTGACCTTCGTTGGCTGTGGCGATATCAAGCCAACCATCTTGATTGAAATCGGCAAGGATGATGTCACGCGTTTGGAGGGTGTTTTGTAAGGAGATGTTATTGTCCATATTGCCATTATCTTGGTTGTAATAGATGACAAGTGAAGGTGTGTCGGCGAGGACGGTGGCGTTAGCGACGACGACATCAAGTTGGCCATCTCGGTCTATATCGCCAGCACGAACAGTCGTAGTATTGTTATAGGCACCAAAGCTATAAGGGTCGAAGGTGGGGGGATCGGCATGGACAGCTGGGGTAGGCCAGAAAGTAAAAACGGCCGTTACCAACCAAAAAGCAATAACCAATTTACCTAAAAAGCGGTGAGAAATAAAAGACATGAGGGCACTCCTTACTAGCGAATCATTAAGAGCTAAGAAAAGTTGGCCGTTACAGCTGGCAAGATAGGCAAGACGGTTACATTGTCCAAGTAGCATCACCATAAAAATCAGCATGATCTTTGGCGAGGAAAGCTTCGATGAGGGGCCGTTTATCACCTAGGCGGAAATGAGGCCCATGACCTGGATAACAAATGGTATCATCGGGCCAAGGGAGCACGACATTGCGGAGGGTTTGTAGAGTGGTTTGAAAGCCATCAGTAGACCAAGTTTTGCCGGGGCCGCCGGCAAAGATGGTATCGCCAACGATGATGCGGTGGTCATTGGCGAGGGCAAAGCAGATTTGGTCACCGATGTGGCCGGGAGTGTGATGAATGTGGAGGGTGTGGTGGCCGAGGGTGAAGGTGTCACCATCTTCGAGCCAATGATCAGCTTGGGGGTCAAAGTTGTCGGCGTGAGGGCCGGGGTGGGCGTAAACAGGGACGTTTAGTTTGGTTCGCATGGCGTCAAGGGCACCGACGTGGTCGTGATGGGTGTGGGTGAGGAGGATGGCAACCGGTTGACTATCGCCCAGCATGGCTTGTAGTTTATTTGGTTCGGCACCGGGGTCAATGAGGACGCTGTGGTTGGTTTGGGGGCAGACGAGGGCGTAGGTATTCATGCCCCAAGGGCCGACGTGTCTTGTTTTGAGGGTGAGAGAGGACGAGTTAGTCATAACTAAGTTCCTTTTAGTAAGTGACGGTAGGATGAGTGGAAATCGAAATATTGGATGGTTAAATCATGGTGGGCAACGGCTAAGGCACCGACATGGTTTTGATCGGGGTGGAAGCTGTGGAGATGCCAGCGTTGGGCATCATCTTGGGCGTAGCGGGTGGCGAGAAGTTTAGCTGGTTGGCCGGGTTGGAGGGTAACGTCAAAAGCGTCGAGAGGGAGGGAGAGGCCGAGGCCGTGGGCTTTGATGTAGGCTTCTTTGCGTGTCCAGCAATTGAAGAAAGCTTGGGGTTGGAGGTGGGGGGGGATGGTGGCCCAGATTTCGTTTTCGCGGGGGGAGAAGAAGCGTTGGGCGATGCTGGGGGCATCATCGAGAGGTCGGATTTGTTCGACGTCGATGCCGAGGGGGTGGCCGAGGGCGAAGGCGTAGGTAAGCCAGTCGCCGGAGTGGGAGAGATTGAATTGGAAGGTATCGTTTTGCGGATGGGATAGTTGGGGGCGGCCATATTGATTGTAGGAGAAGCGGATGGAAGCGGGTGTTAGTTGCAGGTAGTGGCTGATAAGGTGACGGAGGATGGCACGGCCAGCGGTGTAATGGTGGCGGAGGTGTTCGAAGTGGAAGCGAGCAGCGCGGGTTTGTTCGT
>DATHYN010000434.1:0-2426 GCA_035459145.1 Anaerolineae bacterium
ACCACCCCCGCCACCATCCCCCGCCCCGTCGCCACCACCGGCCCCAACCGCTCGGCCAACCCCCGCTCACGCCCCTGCAACAAATACCGCTTCGTACTCGACCAAATCCATTTCACATGCAAGAACAAATGCACCCCAATCGACCCCAAAAACATAGCCGACGCCGCCTCATGCAACCCCTCCATAAAAAACAACGGCGTCGCCACAAACGTCGGCGATAACGCCATCCCCGTGAACATCGTCAAGAAAAACGTCCCCAACAACAACACATTGGCCACATACAACCACCGCGTCCGACTCGGTAACTTACCAAAAAAGCGCATCGTAATCGACTTAATCCACGCCCAATGCCACACCAAATGCAACAAAATGCCCGCCGCCAACAAAAACGCCAACCCCTGATGCAATAAAAACAGATCCGCCGACACAAACGTCAACGCCAACGCCCCCGTCAACATAATATCAAACCAATAATTCCGTTTCGTCTTATTAACTTTCTTTTTCCGTTTACCATCTTTGTTCATCATCAGAATAACTCCTTAAAAAATAAATGAATGAATAATTGCTATGTACCTAGAATACAACAAACTAGAACGGCCGTTATCAACCCCAACTTAAACAACCTTAAATCAAACTTAAACCCCTAAAATCCACCAAACCACCCCCATCACCAAATCGCTCCGCTTCCCACCAAACACCCCTCATCCCTCCACCAACAACAAAAAATCCCCAAAATCCCCAAAATCCGCGTCAAAATCCACCAAACCTAAGCAAACCAACTCCTAACTCATCTCAAACACACCCTTTGCAAAATCGCCAGCCTCCTCGCCAAACACCCCTCCTCACCTCACCAACACAAAAAAAATCTGTCCAATCCCCAAAATCCGCGTCAAAACCCACCAAACATCCTCCAACCAACCCCCACCTCCTACAAAACAGATACCCTCACCCCTACACCCTCTACCCCCCCCCACCTCAAACAAAACACACAAACAATCATCTCCTAACACTTTTCCTAACAGTTCCCTAACACTCATGCGTTATCATGCCCCTATAAGTTGTTTAACCATAAGATTTCAAACAACAAATACACATTAGCAGTAACAAATCGGTTGAGGAGACTAATCATGAACACAAACAGTACCACCATCAATTGGCAACAACAAATCTCTTACCCTTGGCAACTACCCCACACTGTCGCCGTCCCCGCCTACTTCCGCCAACAACGCGTTTTCTCCCAATGGACTCAAAAATGGAGCCAACAACCACCCTACCAACACCACACCACTACCCAAACTATCGACCCCGCCCTCCTCTCCATGTACACCACCAGCCACGTCGCCGAAGAATGGCAAGCCGTTATCACCCAATTGATGGCTTGGATGTTTATCCAAAATGACCACATCCAAACCCTCCACGAATTAACCGACCTCGAAGAACTGTTAGGGGAATACGCCTACGCCCTCCGCGCCGGCGTCACCAGCTACCCCGAACCAACCGTCCAAGCCATCGCCAACCTCGGCCAACAACTCCTCGACCTCGCCGCCCCCCACCAACTCCGCCGCTTCTACGAAGCGATGGACGACTACTGGTTCAAAGGCATCCTCCCCGAATTCTACGTCCGCCAACATGAACTCGACCTCACCCCCAGCCGCTACCTCAAACTCCGCGGCTACGCCACCGGCCTCCAACCCCTCTTAGAACTCAACCACCTCGCCCAAGATTTAGACCTACCTTGGGAAGTCCGCAACAGCCTCTACCTACAATACATCGACCAAATCACCGCCAAAATCGTCAGCTTAGTTAACGACCTTTTTGTGGGGCAGAGGGGTAACGGCCGTTATCACTACCTCAACATCCTCATGGACAACCACCACATCGATGCCACCCACGCCCTCAACCGCGCCATGGCCGTCCACAACGACCTCCTTCTCAAACTGATCGACATCCACCAATCGGTCATCAACCGCTACCCCGAACATTTCGACGCCCTCACCCAACGGTTCGCCATCAACCAAACCTGGATTTCTGGCACCTTCCAATGGCAAGAATCTTTACTCAACTAACTGGTGCAACCAAAAGATTGCACTCTTTTAATTAATACCTTATGTAGATTAATAAACATACACTATGTCTATAACCCATGCATAACAACCCAATCTTCCCTCCCCTCTTCCACCCCCACCAACCACTCATCAGAAGATTGAAAATAACCAGCACCAATCTACATACTTAGCCAAAGCGGCAATGAGCAAATTCCACCAGACTTCTCATTGCCGCTTTGCCCATTTCCCCCCATTGTCCCGCTCGGCCGACAAATTTGTCCCTAATGGATGACTACCTCACACCAACTTATCCACTTATAATAACCTAAAGTCAATAATCAGTTAATTATCCCCCCACGCCTTAAATCTAACTTAAATCTC
>DATHYN010000435.1:0-12171 GCA_035459145.1 Anaerolineae bacterium
AACAACATCACCGGCTCCGTCACCAGCAACAGCATCGTCATCCTCATGACCATGCTCCTCCTCGCCCTCGGCGCCGTAATCCTCTACCGCCGCCGTCACCACGCCTAACCTAACAAAGTGGAGGTAGTGCGATTTGCTAAATCGCACTACCTCCACCCCCCTCTCTACCCTGTCATTCCCACTTGCGCGGGAATCCACTGTACGGAGCGCCGGTTCCCCTTCGCCATATTCCGTCATTCCCGCTTGGATACTGTCCGTTTTTCTTATGTCAACAACCATTTACAGCCCGTTCCGGGCTGTCATCCTCGCGCAAGCGGGGATCCACTCCTAACATCACCTTCATTTCGGCTTCGTTCTCCGCAAATCCTACCTGCTCAACAAAAACGGACAGCATCCGCGCAAGCGGGAATACCCGCCCCCCAACGTCATTTCGAGCAGAATTTTGCCCGTCTTCCTTTCCCCAACACCCATCAACCATAAAAGGGCAAAATAGCGTCGAGAAATCTCCCCTAAAAATACCCCAACCAACCCTTACACCGGCTTAATTAATTATCCCACTCAACCTAATTATGTTTTTTTTAATATTTATGATACACTAATTTCAATCCCATCAAAGATCTGGGATAGTTCATATCCATTTGCAAATCACTTTACAAAATCACAACCTAACAAAAACTGTCATACCTGCACAGGCAGGTATCCACCCCTAACATCTCCTTTAAATTCCTCTTGTGCTCCGCCAAGCTCATTCTTATTTGTAAAGTTAATTCTGAACCATCCCCACAATTTTTATTGATTTCACCATGCATCTCAACTTCTCGCACTAAGATCACAACAAAAACAGATGAAGAGATAAAGGAATTTATATATTATGAATGAAACATATCATCGTATCGCTGGATTAATCACTTTATCAGTGGCCGCATTAATAATGATAAGTTCGGCAATAGGTGTGAGCTTAGCCAATTCAACCTCAATACCAACAATAGATGAACAACACACAAATATCTCTTTCTCCTTAACAAGCAACCAACCAGCCCACCAAGCCTTAAATGCAGCCACCAATACCCCCATTACGATGATATTCAACGCTAATATCGATCCCAGCAGTATAACCACCGCCACCATCAACATTCACGGTCACCTCGGCACCTATGATTCGACCTACACGCTATCCGGCAACACCCTAACCATAACTCCCACCACCTCTTTCTTTCCCGGCGAAGTTATCCGCGTCACCGCCACTGATGCTCTGCAAAGTACCGGCGGGACACCATTAACCGCCACACAATTCCAATTCACAACCGAAACACCTGCCCTAGAAGCCTGCCAAGCCACCTTCAACGAAACAGGCGCCGGTTTACCAGGCATAGAAAGCGGCACTGCCGCTTGGGCTGATTATGATAATGATGGTCATCTGGATATTCTCTTAACAGGCTTAAGCGATTCTGGTGAAATTACCCACATCTACCACAACAACGGGGACGACACCTTCACCAATATTAACGCTGCCTTGCCTGGGGTCACTGCTAGCACTGCTGACTGGGGCGATTACGACAATGACGGTGATTTGGACATAATCTTGACCGGCTCCACCATTTCTGGTGAAATCACCCACATCTACCGCAACAATGGAGATAACACCTTCACCAATATCAATGCAACGCTCCCTGGAGTCACTGCTAGCACTGCTGACTGGGGCGATTACGACAATGACGGTGATTTGGACATCCTCTTGGCTGGCTCCACTATTTCTGGTGAAATCACCCACATCTACCGCAACAATGGGGATGACACCTTCACCAACATTAACGCGACGTTGCCAGGCGTCACTGCTGGCACTGCCGCCTGGGGAGATTATGACAATGACGGTGATTTGGACATAATCTTGACCGGCTTAACCATTTCTGGTGAAATTACTCATATCTACCGCAATAATGCGAATGACACCTTCACCAACATCAACGCTGGCTTGCCAGGTGTGTCCGATAGCAGTGTCGCCTGGGGAGATTACAATAATGATGGCCATCTGGATATACTTCTAACTGGCTCAGAAGGTGGTCGCATCAGTATCATCTATCGCAACAACGGCGATGACACCTTCACTGATATTAATGCCAACTTGGCCGCTATGCAATCTGGTTCTGTCACCTGGGGCGATTATGATAATGATGGCGATTTAGATATATTATTAGCCGGCCAAACCAACTCTAATCGCGCTAGCCACATCTACCGCAATAACGGCGATGACACCTTCACTGATATTAATGCCAACTTAGCCGAAACAAAACTTAGCACGGTTGCTTGGGGAGACTATGATAATGATGGTGATTTAGATTTCCTCCTCGCCGGGGAAACAAACTCGGGGCCTCTCACCCATATTTATCGTAACGACCCTTACTGCCAAGCAATTGATGATAGTTACAGCCTCCTTGAAAATAATACTTTGAGTATTAACAGCCTAAACGGTGTCTTGAGCAATGACACTTCAGGCTCTTATGAAGCAATTGTAGCCATAGATGTCAATAATGGTGACCTTGCCTTAGCCGCAGATGGTAGCTTTACCTATACCCCCACCGTAGATTTTTATGGAACAGATAATTTTGTTTATCGTCTCGCTGGTAGACCCGATATGATCACCGCCACCGTGACAATTATCGTTGAAGAAACCTTTAATTTGATAAGTAAACAACCAAGCCATCAAGCCTTGAATGTTGATATCTCCTCACCAATCACAATGGTTTTTGATGCTCCTATTGCCGTTGACACAATAACATCAGCCAATGTTGGCCTTCATGGTAATATGGGTGCCTATAACTGGACGCATAATCTATCCGGCAACACCTTAACCATAACACCTACAACATCTTTCTTTCCTGGCGAAATTGTACAGGTCATCGTAAGCAATGGTATACAAAGCACCACAGGAGTCCCATTACCAGCCACACAATTCCAATTCACAACCGAAACACCTGCCCCAGAAGCATGCCAGACAACTTTCACCGATATTGGTGCTGGGCTACCGGGTGTATATGAGAACAGTGTCGCTTGGGGCGATTATAATAATGATGGCGATTTGGATTTTCTCACTGGGGACAGTATAAACGGTTCTAGTAGAGTCTACCACAATAACGGGAATGGCACCTTCACCAATATTGGCGCTGAGTTGCCAAGTATATTTCATAGCAGTGTCGCTTGGGGCGATTATGATAATGATGACGATTTGGATTTTATCCTAACTGGGATAAGTTCTGGTTATATTAGCCAAATCTACCGCAATGATGGGAATGACACATTCACCAATATTAACGCTGGACTACCCGGTGTAGCTTATAGCAGTGTCGCTTGGGGCGATTATGATAATGATGGCGATTTGGATTTTCTCCTAACTGGGTTGGGCTATTCTGGTTATATTAGCCAAATCTACCGCAATGATGGGAATGACACATTCACCAATATTAACGCTGGACTACCAGGTGTAGGGTTTAGCAGTGTCGCTTGGGGCGATTATGATAATGATGGCGATTTGGATATTCTCCTAACTGGGGATACTGATGCGGATATTACTACTGGTCCGATTAGCCGAATCTACCGCAATGATGGGAATGACACATTCGTAGATATTGGCGCTGGTTTGCCCGGGGTAAGTGTGAGCAGTGTTGCTTGGGGCGATTATGATAATGATGGCGATTTGGATCTTCTCCTCACCGGTTCACCAAATGGCGGCGGTACTAGCATTGTCTACCGCAATGATGGGAATGACACATTCACCGATATTGGGGCTGGGCTACCCGGTGTAACTTATAGCAGTGTCGCCTGGGGCGATTATGATAATGATGGCGATTTGGATTTTCTCCTAACTGGGTTGGGCTATTCTGGTCGGATTAGCCAAATCTACCGCAATAACGGCGACGACACCTTTACTAATATTAACGCTGGGCTACCGGGTATAGATAATAGCAGTGTCGCTTGGGGCGATTATGATAATGATGGTGATTTAGATTTTCTCCTAACTGGGGATACTAATGCGGATAGTACTACTGGTCATATTAGCCAGATTTATCGTAATGATCACAATTGCGAGGCTGTTAATGATAGCTACACAACTACCATAAATACACCCTTAATCATTAGTAATACCACTGGTGTTTTAAATAATGATATTGCCGGCCCATATGAAGCAGTTTTAGCCACAGATGTCACTTATGGCGAGTTAACATTACAGGCAAATGGGAACTTTGTCTATACACCTACACTAAATTTTTATGGTACCGATAGCTTTACATATCACTTAGGTACTTGGCCCAATCTCGTGGCAACTGTTACGATTGCCGTTAATGCATCTTTTACAATGGTAAGTAGTCAACCAATGCATCAAGCCTCGAATACAAATATCTCCTCACCCATTACCTTAGTTTTTGATGAGCCGATCGATGTTAGTACAGTAACCACAGAAACAGTTGGTATTTATGGGCATGTCGGTGCCTATGATTGGGTGCATAATATAACTGGGGATACCTTAACCATAACCCCCACAACCTCTTTCTTTCCTGGAGAAGTTATACGCGTATCCGCCAGTAATGGCCTACAAAATATATACGGTGTCCCATTAACCGCCTCGCAAATTCAGTTTACAACACAAACAACCGCACCCCAAGCATGTGCCTCATCCTTTACCAATACCGGTCTCTCATTACCAGGCGTCAGTGATAGTAGTGTCTCCTGGGCAGATTATGATAATGATGGCGATTTAGATATTCTCCTCACTGGATTAAGCAGCTCTGGCCCAATTAGCCACATTTACCAAAATAACGGCAATGGCACCTTCACCTCTATCGGAGCAGGCTTACCAGGTGTAGAGCTAAGTAGCAACGTTTGGGGTGACTATGATAATGATGGCGATCTGGATTTTCTCCTGACTGGGTTAAGCAGTTCTGGTTCAATTAGCCACATTTATCAAAACAATGGCAATGGCACCTTCACCTCTATCGGAGCAGGCTTGCTAGGCGTAGATTCAAGTAGTAATGCGTGGGGCGATTATGATAATGATGGCGATTTGGATCTTCTCCTCACCGGTTCACCCAATGTTGGCCGTACTAGCATTGTCTACCGCAACAATGGAAATAATACATTTACTGACATTAACGCTGGGTTAGTCGAAGTGGCATCTAGTAGTGTTGCTTGGGGTGATTATGATAATGATGGCGATTTAGACATCCTCCTGACTGGCAATCGACACAATATTATCTACCGCAACAATGGGGATGACACCTTTACCGACATCAATGCTCCGTTACCAAAATTAGATAGAAGCAGTGTCGCTTGGGGCGATTACGATAATGATGGTGATTTAGACATTCTCCTCACTGGTTCAGATACTGATCCCATCTCTGCTATCTATCGCAATAATGGGGATGAGACCTTTACCGATATACTCGCCGGCTTGGTAGCTGTCGACACAAGTAGTGTCGCCTGGGGCGATTATGATAATGATGGCGACTTAGACATTCTCTTGACTGGCGAAAGCATCTCTGGCCCGATTAGCCACATTTATCGCAATAATGGAGATGCTACCTTTACCGATATACTCGCCGGTTTGCCTGGCGTAAGAAACAGTAGTGCCGCCTGGGGTGATTATGACAATGATGGCGATTTAGACATTCTCTTGACTGGCGAGAGCAACTCTGGCCCAATTAGCCACATTTATCGTAATGATCATAACTGTTTAACCATCGCTGACACCTATAGCACAACGGAAGATACACCGTTAATCATTAGCAATACAAATGGCGTCTTAAGCAATGATGTGTCCGGCTCTTATGAAGCCATTGTGGCCACCGATGTCAATTCTGGTGAACTCCAATTAGACCCAGATGGGGGCTTTGTCTATACCCCCACCCTCAATTTTTACGGGACAGATACCTTTGTGTATCGTCTCGCCGCTTGGCCCAGTATGATCACAAGCACCGTCACAATTACCGTCACCTCTATCAACGATGGCCCTCCCATCGCGGCCAATGATTACTATACCATGGCCCAAAACACAACATTAACCGTTTTAGCTGATGGTATTTTAGCCAATGATACAGATCCAGATGGGAATGCTATCCTGACCTTAAATAATCCCCCATCCTATGGGACAGTTACTTTAGCCGCCGATGGCGCATTCGTCTATACCCCCACCACCAATTTCCTAGGTGTTGATCAATTCAGCTACCGTTTGCAGGATGGGGACAATGAAGCAGATGTTGGCAGTGTGGCAATCAATGTGGTCGCCGAAATTAATCAAGCTCCCATAGCCGTAGCTGATTGGTACACAACCACAGAAGATTTCACCCTAGCCGTAGAGGGCAGTACAACCAATTTCCACACCTTAATCCCCCCCAAACTCTACCCCACCTTCGCCAACACCAATACCATTACCACCACCATCACCTTGCTCGACAATGACAGCGACAGTAACGGAGATACCTT
Source organism: Anaerolineae bacterium (assembly GCA_035459145.1). Classification (GTDB taxonomy): domain Bacteria; phylum Chloroflexota; class Anaerolineae; order Promineifilales; family Promineifilaceae; genus DATHYN01. Next base: position 6,475 of record DATHYN010000435.1, read on the forward strand.
GATCACCTCCGTCGTAACCGATCCACTGAACGGCGTGCTTTATCTCAATATTGATGGTGAATTCATTTATATCCCTGATGAAGGCTCATGGGGAACCGATAGCTTCATCTACATGGTAAGCGATGGCGTATTAACCGCCACCGCCCCAGTCACCATTACAGTCATACCCGTCGCCGAAACCCCCGTTGTCGTTTTGACACCGGGCACAGGCACAAGCACCGACCTCGATTTTGTCTGGACAACAGATAGTAGTAATTGTGCCTACACCGTTTATGGCAACACATTCCCCTACTTCGACCCGTACATAGATGGCAACTTACTCGCTACGCTAACTGCTGGCGTCTCCACACACACCGAAGCCGGTGTAGTCGGGGACATTAATACCAATCACTACTTTGTTGTTGAGGCCACCGGCTGTGCCGACGATCGCGCCCGCTCCCCCAAAATGGGCGCCTTTGACTTTGCCCTTGTAGCTGGCAATTAGACCCTAATCCAACTTGGAGGTAGTGCGATTTGCTAAATCGCACTACCCCCTCCCCCCAACGTCATTTCGAGCAGAATTTTGCCCGTCTTCCTTTCCCCAACACCTATCAACCATAAAAGGGCAAAATGGCGTCGAGAAATCTCCCCTAACAATACCCCAACCACCCCTTACACCGGTAATTCATAACTCCCCCTCCCAACGTCATTTCGAGTGAAAGCTTGCCCGCCCCCTCCACTTAGAACCTTCCACCCATCAAAGGGCAAGCTGGAATCGAGAAATCTCCCCTAACAATACCCCAAACCCTTACACCGGCTTAATCATTATCCCTCTCAAGTTCTCTACAGCCCGATTAGAACTGTCATACCTGCGCACGCAGGTATCCACACCTAACATCACCTTTACCTCCCCCTCCTTATTCAGCAAACCTAATCCTCCCCCCCCTCCCAACGTCATTTCGAGCGCAGTTCAATCCGCTTCACATAAAAACAACCTCACCTTTAAAACAAGGATTGAACGAAGTCGAGAAATCTCCCCTAAAAATACCCGAACCAACCTTTACACCGGCTTAATCAATTATCCCACTCACAACAATTATGCTTTTTTAATATTTATGATACACTAATTTTAATCCGATCAAAGATCTGGGATAGTTCATATCCATTTGCAAATCACTTTACAAAATCACAACCTAATAAGAACTATCACACCTGCGCAGGCAGGTATCCACTCCTAACATCTCCTTGAAATTCCTCTTGTTCTCCGCCAAGCTCATTCTTATTTGTAAAGTTAATTCTGAACCATCCCATATTTGGCTACATGGATTAGAAGCCCTTGCGGCCACTTATTTAATTTTTAAGGAGGAGTACGATGATTTCGTCTCAGTCTGATGAAAATAATCCAATAATTCCTGGGTTATTACGTATCTTTACAGCCATTGAAGTCGGTGTTTTATTTATTGCTGGTGGCGGATTGTTCTTTTTACCTACACAGGTGCAAACATTGTGGCCTTGGGAGGTGGCTCCATTTAACATGCGTTTATTAGGTGCTATTTACTTGGCTTCGCTTGTGGCCACTTTTTTTGTTGTAGCGGTGAACCGTTGGTCTCCAAGTCGTGTAGTTGTCCCCATGATTTTGGTTTTTACCTTTGTTATTTTAATTATTTCATTGATATATATAGATCGATTCGATGGCCCCATAGTAAGCATTGGGCTCTGGTTTCTCTTGTATGTGACTCTACCAGTGAATGCCGCTTATCATCTTTGGGTTTATCGTGAGCAATTTCTCAAGCCGCTTCCGCGTCTCGCCCCACCTGTGCGTATCGGATTGCTTTTACAAGTAATCATTTTGGGGTTATATGGGTTAGGCTTGTTAGTGGCACCAAATACATTTAGTGCCTTTTGGCCCTGGAGTATTGATGCTTTTCATGGACAAATGTATAGCGTTGCTTATATCTCACTGGCAATTGGTGCATATATGCTTTGGCGGGGTGTTGGCCCTTTTGATTTACCTACCCTTAGTATTACGCAAACTGTTCTTGGCTCATTTACCATTATAGGCTTGATTGTTGTTGATCTCTCCGCAAACCGCGTTGATTGGTCGGCCTTTGGGACTTGGTTGTGGATAGGTCTTTTTGCTTCCCTCACGCTCTTCGGCCTCTTTTTACTAACGCCATTTGTTCATACAGTGCAAAAAGAAATTTAACATCTTGAATTAATGAGGCCAGATGTATCCGTAGTAAATACACTCTTCAACAATCTCATACCAAGTCCCAACTCATATGTTATAATAGTACCCATATCCTATTTTTAACCATTAAATAGAATGTAAGGGAACATATAAACATGAATAAACAGGCGCATTTACCCACAATTACTGGCAAACATTATCTCATCATCACGCTCACTTTTATCATTTTTGCTCTACTACTTACCCTCCACATCCTTCCCGCCACCGCCACCCCTCAAAATACCCCCTCGGCCGTCATCCTCGTCAACACCACCGCCGACACCCTCACCCCCGGTGACGGCATCTGCACCCTCCGCGAAGCCATCAACAACGCCAACCAAAATATCGACACCACCGCCAACGACTGCCCCGCCGGCACCCTCGGCCTCGATACCATCATCCTCACCGTCGGTGGCGCCTACCAACTCAACATCCCCGGCCCCAGTGAAGACGGCAACCTCAACGGTGACCTCGACATCTGGGAAAATACCGACATCCTTGCCAACGCCCCCTCTCCCATCCTCATCAATGCCAATACCCTTGACCGCATCTTCCACATCGACCCCAACAAAACCGGTATCGAAGTCAATCTCAATGGCTTTGCCCTCGCCAACGGCCGCGCCCCCGCCGGCGAGCCCGGCGGTGCCATCTGGAACACCGATTTCGCCTCCCTCCAACTAAATAACATGCGCATCGGCTCCACCTTTGCCCCTCCCAACCAAGCTGACTGGGGCGGTGGCATTATGAATAACGGCACCCTCAATATCATCGACACCATTATCGAAAATAATCGAGCTATCACCACCAACGGTGGTGGTATCTATAATGCCGGCTTTACCGCTATTTTTGGTGGAAATATCAGTTTTAACAACGCCAATAGTCAAGGTGGTGGCATCTATAGCCCCGGCCCTATATCCCTTAACAATAATCTCCATATCATGAATAATATCGCCAGCGGCCCCGGTGGTGGACTCAATTTAATCAACAACAGCACCATTGACAACACCAACATCAACAATAACCAAAGTATCTCCAGCGTCGGTGGTGGTATCTTCATTACCAATACCGCCCGCTTAGACCTCACCAACAGCTTTATCTTAACCAATACCGCCATTGCCGGTGCCGGCATCTACAACCTCAACGGACAACTCCAAATCACCACCACCAACATCATCTCGAACTCGGCCAACGTCGGTGCTGGACTGGCCAGTAATGGCCCCTTTACCATGGTCTCCAGTTTCGTTAGCCGTAACAAAACAACAACCAATAATGGTGGGGGGATTCTTATTGAAAATGGCACCGCCGTTATCAATAACAGCACCCTCGCCAATAATAAAACCACGAATGGTAACGGTGGCGCCATCGCCATTCGTAATACCGGCAGCCTCGCCTTAAACAGTAGCACGATTCATAACAATATCAGTGCCAACGATGGCGCTGGCATCTGGAGCCGTGGCCGAATCGAACTTTACAACAGCACCCTTAGCGGCAACAGAGCCGCCAATGCTGGTGGTGCCATCTGGGCCGATAACATCCCCCCCACAATCAACAACAGCTCCATCCTCAACAACATAGCTAACATCATCGGCGGTGGCCTAGCTAGCAACATCCCTGCCGAGCTTAAAAACAGCCTCGTCGCCCTCAACGGCAATGGCGACTGCGCCTTTGCCCCCCCTAACTCCCTCGGCCACAACCTCGATAGCGATGCCTCCTGCGCCCTCGCCGCCCCCGGCGACGCCAGTGGCCTCAACCCCAACGTCTCCCCCCTCCAAAACAATGGCGGCGACACCCTCACCCACGCCCTCCTCGCCCCCAGCCCCGCCATCAATACCGCCGACCCCTCTTGCCTCGACAGCTTTGGCAATCCCATCACCACCGACCAGCGTGGCCTCAACCGCCCCCAAGGCGCTGCCTGTGACAAAGGCGCTTATGAAGCCGCCAATACCCCTCCCAACGCCGTCGACGAGAACTACTCCCTCGCCGCCAACACCATCTACAACAGCGCCCCAGCCACCGTTCTCGACAACGATTTTGACCCCGATGGTGATCCACTAACCACCTCCCTCCTCACCCCGCCCACCAATGGAACCCTCACCTTCAACCTCAACGGTACCTTCATTTACACCCCCACCCCCACCTTCGTTGGTACCGATTCATTCACCTACATCGCCTCCGATGGCACCCTCACCGCCACCGCCACCGCCAAACTTAACGTCATCGGCAACATCATCGTGGACACCCCCGATGACATTATCGATGCCAACGGCGGCGACTGCCTCCTCATCCTACCCACCGATCTACCCGGCCCTGATAGCTTCACTAGCCTCCGCGAAGCAATCTGCGCCGCCAACAACAACCCCGGCCTCGACAGCATTATCCTCACCCCCGATTATTACGCTCTCAACTTAACCGGTTTTGGTGAAGACAATAACGAAACCGGCGATCTCGACATTCTCGACCATCTACTCATTGATGGCATCGACCAGAATAATACCATTATCGATGGCCTCAACGATGACCGTGTTTTCCATATCCTCCCCACCATCACTGTCGATATGCACAATATGACCCTCATCAACGGAACTGCCTCTGGCACCATCGGTGGTGGCATCTTCAATGCTGGTAACTTACATCTCACGAATGCCTTTCTCGTCAATAACGAAGCCGATTCTGGTGGTGGTATTGCCAATACCGGCAACCTCACCCTCACCCAAACAATCCTAGAAAACAATGGCGCCATTGTCGGCGGTGGCATTGCCAGCAACAATGCCCGCTTAACACTCCTCAATACCTCCATTCTTGATAATCAAGCCTTAGGTGATGGTGGTGGCGTTTGGTACAACACCGGTCGTCTAACCCTCCGTAACAGTACCATCGCCTATAACCAAAGCAACAATGACGGCGGCGGTCTCTGGATTAGAGGCAATACCGCCCTCTTTAACAGCACGATTAGTCTCAACACCGCTCCCAGTGAAGGTGGCGGCCTCTGGCTAGACCCCACCCCCGCTAATATCACCATCAATAACAGTACCATCGTTAGCAACACCGCCTCCACCGGCGGTGGCATCATGGATTACATCCCGTTCAACTACAAAAATAGCATCATCGGCCTCAATACGGGTGGCGATTGTGCTACCGGTATCGGTATTAGCAGTGGCTACAACATCGACACCGATGCCAGCTGTAACCTCGCCTACCCCCTCAATGATATCACCGCCTCACCCAACGTCATGCGCCTCGGCCCCCTCCAAAATAACGGCGGGGACACCCTCACCCACGCCCTCCAAGGTGGTAGCATCGCCGTCGACAACGCCGACCCCGCCTGCACCACCATCAACGGCAATCCCATCAACCGCGACCAACGCGGCCAACCACGCCCTCTAGACGGCCGTGGTGACAACAATTTCATCTGCGACCGTGGCGCCTACGAACGCGAAAACAATTTCCCTCCCATCGCCAACCCCGACACCTACACCACCACCGAAGAC
>DATHYN010000436.1:0-2933 GCA_035459145.1 Anaerolineae bacterium
CTCATTCTAACTATCAAATCCCCACCTCGAAAAACCCTTCCCGACCGGAGTTTGCCCGCTTTTTGACTAACCAATACATTCCAAGTCACAAAAAGGGCAAACGGAGTGGAGGGATCTAAGAGTATGCAATCACCCTACCCACGGGTTCCCTTCTGTAATTTCTCTTGCCCGTTTGCTCATTATATATTCTTTGATTGGTTGTAACGGCCGTTAACCCTACACCATTATGACACCTTCATAACAAATCAACAATGACCACAGCTGTGGTCATTGTTGATTTGTTATTTTGTTTGCCATTCATTAAAATTTATCGCACCTAGGCAAAACAGTTAGAATCGTTTTAATGAACAAATTGTATGAGCTGGTTCATATTCATTTGCAAATCACTTTACAAAATCACAGCCTAACAAGGACTGTCAGTTTATTTAGCTTAATACACTTAGAGGTCAAACCCAATGTCAAAAAAAGTATCATTGATGATTGCTTTAATAGCCATCACACTCCTTGTAATTGCCTTATTCTCCTATGTACCTACCCTCAAACAAGTATCTTCTTTTTTAATAGCTAGTGCTAAAGTTGGTGGAACCATTACTTGTGAAAATCTCACCTCAATCTCCATTAGTGATGAATTCGGCCTCGGATATCCTGGTGTAGCTGGTGCCCCTACTTGGGGCTTACCCACTGACAACGCAACCGAACCCTTGCGTGTACGTCGCTCATGGTCAACCCTAACCGATGAGGAAAAGAAGCAGTTCGTCGATGGTATTGTCCTCCTCAAACAAACAACCGCCACCTCGGCCCTCCCCGGTGCCCAACGCGCCGATTACCAATCATTTTGCCCAACTGAATATGAACGCAATCTATATGACTATTACGTTGAATTACATATAAGTGCCTTTACCACAATGGGTAGCGCACCTATGAGTACGATGGCTCATGGCGCTCCTCACTTTTTACCTTGGCACCGCTACCTCCTATTACGTATGGAGAAAGATATGCAAACAGTTTTAAATGATCCCACCTTCACTTTACCTTACTGGGATTGGGATGATTGCTCACCAGGCAAAGAAGATGGTAGCAATCCTTGTCCCCAACTATTCGAATTAGATTTTCTCGGCTCACATGGTGGCGCTACTGATGATGAAGCCATTGTTCAAGGCTATCTTATTGATCAAGGCTATGAAGTCAACGTCTGGGTAGATAATACTTTGCTCACCATCTACAACACCGATGGTATCCGTTGCGGATCTCGCCCCTTACAACGGCAAACAGGCACCAACCAAGAAACCAATGGTCTTCCTCCCTCATCAATAGAAACAATCGATGATGGCTATTTGCGCCCCCTATATGATATTGAGCCCTATGATGCCTGCTCAACTGACGACACCATTTCCTTCCGTATGTTCCTTGAAGGCTTTCGCCCCACTGATACCGACATATTCTGCTTTAGTGCTGGCAACTGTGCCCGTCATGGCTTAGGTCACACCTACATTGGTGGCGATATGTCATTTGGTGGTGCTGTCCCCGAACCAATTTTCTTCTTACACCATGCCAATGTTGACCGCATTTGGGCTATGTGGCAAGATAATAATCGCCAAAATCCCGACACAGCCGTCGATTACGGCAATCCCGGTTTTCCCGATATGTGGCGCGTTCCCTTATTCAATTTCCCCGAAGTCATGGTCAGTGATACATTTGATTTCCGCGCTTTAGGCTATGAATATGATACAACACCATAAGTTGTTTGCCTAAAAGATTCTCCATTTCCAATTTAATAACCTGAGTTCGACAATTCACCAACTCATCCACAGGCTTAATCCATTATCGAACTCAGGTTAATAACTTCTATGCATTAAACTAAATGGTTTAATGCTTTATTCTAGGTGACAACATGGATCCACGAGTCATTCGCACTCAAAAGCAACTACAAATAGCATTCCTAGAACTGATTGCGGAAAAAACTTATAAAGACATTACCGTTGTCGATATCGTTCAGCGGGCCGGGGTCGAACGAAAAACCTTTTACCGACACTACAAAAGTAAAAACGATTTGCTCTTGGTATGGCTTGAACAAGTGAATGAAGATATCAAAACTTTGGCCCTGTTTCCTCCAGAAACGGCCGTTGCCGAAGCCGGACAAGTTGGTTTACACAACAGCCTTGCCTTCTGTAATTATATCCATCAACATCGCGCTTTGTTTAAATCGCTTTTTAACGGCTCAGCCAGTGCCATAGTTAGAGAACAATTACGCCGTACAGCCGCTGGCGTTGGTATGCTCCTTTTACAGAATTCTGGCCTTTTAGCTAATTCAGGTATCCCTATCGATATTGTCGCCAATATACTAGCTGAAGCTCAAGTCGGTGCAGTTGTTTGGTGGATCACGACTGACTCCCAACACCCCCCTGCTTTGCTCGCCGAACTTATCATCCGTATAGCCGAAAAAGGTGTTTTTGGCCTAGTAAATTGGCCCGGCACACAGTTTGATGTGACCAAACAACCGTTCAACCCCCAAAAATACAACCTAAAATAATCCCCCTCTAACTTGTCCGCCCACCCAAATCCAGATAAAATCCCCTCAAAAGATAGTGCAACATCGCTAAGGATACAACATGTCATCCAAACTAACCCCCAACAGCTTAAATCAACTCCGCTTCATCCTCGATGCTGACCTCCACCCCCACCAAAATCTCACCGCCGCCGTCATCACCCACATCCCCGCCGGCCCCAACCCCACCCAAGAATACGCCCACCTCTACCTTCTCCGCCCCAACCAACCACCCACCCCCCTTGTCACCACCTTCAACCATATCCAACACCCCCGCTGGTCCCCCGATGGCCACTACCTCGCCTACACCACCAGCCACCTCGGCCACCACCAACTCTACCTCTACCACCTCCCCACCCAACAACACACCCTCCTCACCCCCAACACC
>DATHYN010000437.1:0-6911 GCA_035459145.1 Anaerolineae bacterium
GGAGGGTGGGGGAGAGTTGGTGGAAGAATTGATCGATTTGGGGCCAGTATGAGGAGCGGTTGGTGAATGTTAGGGTGGGCATGGGGGTTTGGGGGGAAACCTCTGAGGTTTTTTGGTAGGTTTGGGTTGGGGAGGATTGGGGTTAGGAAACCTCAGAGGTTGGTAAAGGGGGGGGTTAGTGGGCGGCGCGGTCGTCGCCGAGGGCGGAAGCTAAGTTTTTGATAGCGTCGACATCAACGCCGTCTAAGGCGGCCAAAATTTCAGGGGTAGGTTCGACGCCGGCATCTTTGAGGGCTTGTTCGGGGTTGTCGACTAAATTTTGAACGAATTTGTCATCGGTTAAGGCTTTACCAATTAATGTTTGTAAATCAGACATATTTTGCTCCTATAAGCTAAAAAAAGAAATTTGATAAGAAATTGGCTCATCACTAGATAATTATAGCATACTTTAATTTTTGTGTATGTTAATGTTGAGGTAAAAGTATTTTTATGAGTAGATTGGCCAACTTGTGTAAGAGCATTATAGCGGAAGAGGACAGGGTTGTCGGTATATCATTTTACAGGTAGGGGGTGTTTTAGGTTGCTGGAAGTTTGTAAAGTTAGAAAATATAAGGTATTTATTAAAAAGTAAATCAGTGTGTAGATTTTATTTAAGGAAGTACCATGAAATTAATTGAGCTTTTAGGAAAGAAATTTAAGGGTTTTAGCCGTTATGATTGGTGGGCGTTGGGTTTAGCCGTAGGATTTGGGTTGTTATTGTTTGGATTGAATAGCCGTCATTATACGACCTTTAATTTATATGGGGCAGATGCGGCAACATTTAGTCATTCCATGTGGAATACGGTTAATGGTGGGGAATTTTTGTATTCGACAGTTATTGGTCGTTCGGTTTTGGGTTTTCATTTTACACCTCTATTTGCATTCTTGTCACCGTTGTTATTGTTATGGGAAGATATTCGGATTTTGTTTGGGGCACAAATTGTGGCTATTGTGGCGACGGGGATGATTTTATACCGATTAGTAGCGGATAAGCATCCGCAATTGGCTCCACTGTTTTTGTTAGCTTTTTATTTAAATCCAACTTTACATGATGTGGCAATGAATGAGTTGCGGCGGGTGCCTTTGGCAATGCCATTTTTAGCTTTGGCTTTGTACGGATTATGGCAACAGAAGCGTGGTTTGACGTTGGGGGCGTTGTTAATTGCTTTGTTATGCAAAGAGGATATTGGCATTATTGTATTTATGGTGGGGATTTATCTGTTATTGTGGGAACGTGACGTGAAGTGGGGATTGGGGTATGCAGGCTTGGGGATGTTATGGGTTATCGTAATTCCAAATGTCGTTATTCCGATGTTGGCACCAGCGACAGTAACTGATTACCCACAGTTGAGTTATTTTGCCGATTGGGGGAACAGTCCACAAGAGATGGTGATAACAGTGTTAACGCAGCCAGAACTAGTGATGGAAACATTATTGGAAAGGGAGAGATTTTTGGCCTTAGCGCGGGTTTTGTTGTCATTGGGGATTGTGTTGCCATTTTTGGCACCAAAGTGGAGTTTAATAGGTTGGCCGATGGTAGGGTTGTTTTTGTTAAGCAGTTATGAAGAGATGTACCGATTAAAAGAGTGGTATATGGCACCAGTTTTGCCAATATTATTTTTTGCAATTGGTGTGCGTATTCATAATTGGGGAGAGCGTCGGGCACGTTGGGGAGTGGGATTATTGTTGGGGACGACATTGATAGGGTTTGGTTTGTTTAGTCAGATACCGCCAGGGGGATTAGCGAAATGGTCTGATTATCGGGTTACAGCGCATCATGAGCGGGCTAGTGAGGTGATAGCGTTGGTACCGGACGAGGCAGCGGTGGGGACACAAGCAGCGTTTTTGGCGCCATTGTCTTATCGGAGAGAGCTGTATTTGCATCCATGGTATGAAGAAGATGTGGTACCTGATTATTACATGTTGGATACGGTGTTGAATACATATCCATTAAATGAGGATGAGGTGGTATTTGAGCGTAATAATTTGGTGGCAGATGCAAATAATGTGGTGGTGGCAGAAGTGGGTAGTATCTTTTTAATTGAGGTAGGTGGTGAACAGTTGCCCTCGGTTTCTGTAGAGGCGGTAGCGGAGGAGGCAATAAAATTGGAGCGTTTTGAGGTGGCGGTGATGGATGAGGAGGGATGGTATCAGCCAGTGGCGAAGGATGAGGTGGAATTGAAGCGGGGGGAAGTGGTACGGGTGTCATTATATTGGGAGGCATTAGATTATGTTGAAGGGGAGCGAACAGTATCGGTACGGGTGCAGGATAGTGGCGGACGGTTGGTGGGGCAGAAGGATATGTGGCCATCTAATGCGGCGCGGCCAACAAGTTGGTGGGAGCCTGGTTGGTATTTTCGGGATGTGTATTATGTGACAATTGCTGAGGATGCAAATGTGGGAGAAGGCTCATTGGATATTATGTTGTACGATAGTTATTCATTGGAACCGGTATTGTTAGATGGGGAAGAGATGTTATCGTTGTTACCTGTGGTGATTGAGTAAATTTATTAAGAGGGGGTTTGGGCGCAGCGGAAGCCAAGGTTGGCGCGGTGGACGGTGGGGTCGTAGGAGCCGCGGCGGGTGACGCCGACGTTATCGGGGGGGGTGAGCCAGGAGCCGCCGCGGACGCTTTTGAATTGGCCGTCGACGGGGCCGAGGGGGTTGATTTGGGGGGCGGTTTGGTAGTAATCGGGGTCGTACCAGTCGCTGACCCATTCGAGGACGTTGCCGAGCATGTCGTAGTTGCCGAGGGGGGAACGGCCGTTAGCATAACTGCCCACCGGAGCGGTATCACGATGACCATCATTGACATCGGCTTGTTTGTTATCTGAGGGGCAGTTGGCGTCACAGCTGTTCATGGCGGTGGGATTGGGGGCGTCGCCCCAGGGGTAGGCGAATTTCTTGAGGGAGAAGGTGTCGAAACTGGCGGCGCGTTCCCACTCGGCCTCACTGGGCAATCGTCCGCCACGCCATTCGCAGAAGGTATCGGCATCGTACCAGTTGACGAAGATGACGGGATAGTTATCGAAGTCGGGGTCACCGAAGTAGGCGCGGTGATAGGTGGCGCCGCTGTTGATGGGTGGGGTGCAGGCGCCGTCGTCGACGCATTGGGCGTATTGGCCATTGGTGACTTCGGTGGCATCGATGAAGTAGGGGTCGAGGCGGACGAGGACGGAGGGTTGTTCGTCGTCGTCGCCGTCGTCGTTGCCGAGGCGAAAGACGCCGCCGGGCATGTAGAGGAGCTGGGCACCGGTCTCATCGGTGAAGCTTTGGGGGGTGGGGATGATGCTGGTAGGGGGTGGGGTGAGGGTTGGTGTGGGGGCGAGGGCGGTGGCCATCATGATGATTTCAGATTGGAAGGTGGCGGTGGCGGCGGGTAGCTCGGCTGTGGTCTCATCGGGCTCATTTTGGAGTTGGGTGATGAGATAGGTGAGGGCGACAAGGAGGACGAGGATGCTGGCGAGGGCGTAGATGACGCGGTTTTCGATGGTGCGGCGGGGGCGAAGAGGGAAGCGTGGTGGGGTGGTGGTGGCTGGTGGTGGGGAGGTGGTCGTGGTGGCCGGTTGGTAGAGGTCGGTGTGGTCGCGGGGAGGGGAGAGGGCTTGGCAGAAGGCGGAGATTGATTCGTAGCGGGCATCGGGGCGGAGAGAGAGGGCGCGGCTGGCGACGATGGAGAGGTAGGGGGGGGCATTTTTGTTGCGTTCGCGGGCGGGGGGGGCATCGAAGCCGCTTTGGCGGCGGAGGGCTTCGGGGGGGAGGTGGCCAGTGAGGAGGGCGTAGAGGGTGGCACCGAGGCTGTATTGGTCGGCGTGAGCGGTGATTTCTTGTTGGTTTTGCTGTTCGGGGGAGGCCCAGCCAGCGGGGCTGGTGTGGATGCCGAGGTTGGGGAGGCCGGTATCGACGAGGTAGATGCGGCCGTCAGGGGTGAGGCGGATGTTGGCTGGTTTGAGGTTGAGGTGCCATTGTTTTTTTTGATGGAGGTAGTTGAGGGGGGCTTCGAGGGCTTGGAGCCATTGGATGATGAGGTGGGGGGGGAGAGGGCCGTTTTGGTCGAGGAGGGTTTGGAGGTCGATGCCGTCGATGTATTGGCTGATGAGAATGAGGCCGTGGTCGGGGTCGGTGAAATGGTCATGATAGGTGGGGAGTTGGGGGTGGTCGAGGTCGTGGAGTTTAAGGGTTTGTTGGCGGAAGAGTTGGGGGGCGTCGGCGGTTTGGGGGAGGTATTGTTTGAGGGCGCAGTCGCGGCGGGCGACGGTGTCCCAAGCGCGGTAGACGGCACCGTAGGGGCCTTGGCCGAGGCGGTGGAGGATTTGGTAGCGGTCTTGGATGATGGTGCTGGGTAAAATAGACATTGGTTTAAAGCTCTGGTTGGGCGAGACGGGTGGCGGGGTCCCAATCTTTGCGTAGCCAGTAAAAGGAGGCGCCGGGGGGGTAGTCGGTCATTTCGCCAACGACGCGGTAGCCTTGTTTTTGGTAGAAGTCGCGGGCTTGGAAGCTAAAGGTTTTGAGTTGGGCGCGGAGGCAGTGGCGGCGGGCGGCTTCACGTTCGGCTTGGTCGAGGAGGCGGCGGCCGTGGCCGAGGTGGCGGAGGTGGGGAGCGAGCCAGAAGTCGTGGATGAGGAGCCATTGCCAGGCGGTGGCGGCGGTGAGGCCGCCGACGAGTTCGCCGTGGGTGTTGTGGAGGAAGAGATTGAGAGGTTGGGTGCCGGTAGAGCGGACGGCGAGGTGGTGGGGGGAATGTTTGTTGTTGAACGCTTTGATGCGTTGGTTGATGGCCTCACATTGGTCGGGTGAGGGGTCGTCAGTGAGGGTGAAGGTTAGATTTTGGAAAGTAGTCGTCATTGGTTAACCGGTGGCGAATTCAGAAAATTGGCGTTTAAAGGGCATGTGGTAGGCTAAAACGATTGCCATGAAAATATTATAGCATAGGGTTGGGTTTCATTGTTGTTTAATTTATCATTTTTTTGATTTCACCATCTTGCATGACGAGGGTGATGTTGTCGTTGTTTTCGAGGGAGCGGATATCGGCGAGGGGGTCGGTTTGGGTGAGGATGAGGTCGGCGTGGTAGTTGGGTTGGAGGGAGCCGAGGTGGTCGTCCCAGCCGAGGCATTGGGCGGCGGTGTGGGTGGTGGCGACGATGGCTTCCATGGGGGTCATGCCGATGTCACACATGAGGCCGAGTTCGCGGAGGTTGGTGCCGTGGGGCATGACGCCGGCGTCGGTGCCCATGGCGATTTTGACGCCGGCTTTATGGGCGTCGGCGATGCTTTGGCGGTGGGCGTCGATGGTTTCACGCGATTTGCGGATGCCCCATTCGGGCATTTTGCCGGTGGATTCACCAATTTCGAGGACGGCGATGGGGGCGAGGAGGGTGGGGACGAGGTAGGTGCCATTTTTTAGCATGAGGTCGAGGGCTTCGTCATCGAGGTAGATGCCGTGTTCGATGGAGTGGATGCCAGCGCGGATGGCGTTTTTGATGCCTTCGAGGCCTTGGGCGTGGGCCATGACTTTGACGCCACGACGGTAGGCGGCTTCGCGGACGATGACATCGAGCTCTTCGGGGGAGAATTGGGTGAATTCGGGGTGGTCGGTGGGGCTGAGGACGCCGCCGGTGGCGCAGATTTTAATGACATCGGCACCGGCGCGGAGGACTTCGCGCACTTTGCGGCGGACTTCGGGGAGGCCGTCGCAGAGGCCGTGGGGGCGGCCGGGGTGGGGGGGGAAGAAGCCGAGGTCGCCGCCGGCGACAGTCCAGCCGTCGGCGTGGCCGCCGGTGATGGTGAGGATGGAGATGGCGATTTGCATACGGGGGCCGTCGACGAGGCCGCGGCTGACGGCTTGTTTCATGCCGAGGTCGGCGCCGCCGGCGTCGCGGACGGAGGTGATACCGGCGTCGAGGGTGCGGCGCATGGCGCCGAGGGCTTGGTAGAAGGTGAGAGAGAAGGGGGTGTTGAGCCGTTTCATGGTATCGATTTCGTCGAGGATGAGGTGGACGTGGGTGTCGATGAGGCCGGGGAGGATGAATTGGTCAGTGGCGTCGATGGTGGTGATGGGGGCATCGGGGAGGGTGATTTCGTTATCGGGGGCGATGGTTTTGATGGTGTTATCGGCGATGAGGAGGGATGTGTGGGGTTGTGGGGGGGTGCCGAGGCCGTCGATGAGGGTGCCGTTGCGGATGAGTTGGTAGGTTGTCATGGTGGGTAAGTCCTTTTTGAGTGGGTTTTTAATGATATGGGTTGAATGATAGAGGGTTGTGGTTGTGGGGGCAAGGGTGGTGGTGGGATGTTTAGGTTTTGTTTAGGAATGGGGGTGGGAGGAGGCCGAGGGAGGCGGAAGGCCGAGGGGAGGGGTGGCGAGAGGTGAGATGATGGGAGCGAGGCATCGTGCGAGAGGAGTGTGGAGGTTTTTAGGGAGGTTAGGCGCACGATGCCTCGCCGGTACGTTGGGGCTGGCGCGGAGGGCGGGGGAGAGAGATGGGGGAGGGCGGGAGGTATGGTTTAATCGGGATGGTAGTTCATGTGGGTGATGAGTTTGTCGAGGTTGTCTCGTTTTTCGGCCCAGCGGCGAGGGTTATTGGCGATGTATTGGCTGATGTTGTGGAGGGCGATTTCGTCACGGATGATGCGTTCGTAATAGCCGCGTTGCCATATTGAGGTTCCCCAAGTGCGGCGGAGGTTATTGATTTGGCGGCTGGCTAGCGATTTGTAGTTGCCGACGATGGCGCCTAATGATTTTGGTATTAAGTGGCTGGGGTGGTTTGCTTTGTTGGCTGGGTGGGGTGGGTGGAGGTGAATAATGGCGTGGAGGTGGTCGGGCATGATGATCCAGAGGCCGAGGGTGGTGTATTGGGCGTGGGGGTGGGTGGGGA
>DATHYN010000438.1:0-5233 GCA_035459145.1 Anaerolineae bacterium
CCCCATTAGACACTTTTATTACTCGCTCTCTCATGGCTATTTTCATTAATGGCCTCTTCTTGTTGGCTCTTTATCTTGGAGGTGATGCGTGATGACATTCTCTCAAATAGTAGATGACACCCTCGCTACTTTCTCCCTTATCGCTGGCCCTTACTTTCACATCATAATTGGCTTCCTTATTGTTACCCTTTTCTTCCGTGTGGCCACTATCGTCACTCGCGCCATTAATGACCCCGACTCTATCCCTGACAAGTACTGGACCACCCACCTACCCCACTATGCTGGATGCCCTCGGCCTTATGATAGCTCCTACACTGAAAATAACTGCATCCATTGCGGTTATCGCTCCGGCGGTGCATCGTGATTGTTGATTTCATTATCCCCGCCTTTATCTCCTTGCTTGCTCTTTCGGTGTTATTTTGCGTACTCTACATTCTCTCCGATGTACGTGATTATAGCAACCCCCTTTACTTCCCCCTTTACTTCATTGCTCTTTTTTGTGCTTACTCTCTTTTCTTCATGTGTATCATTATTGTGGTCAATGCTCTATGACCACCACTCAATACCTCGCCTATGTAATCTTCCCCCTCCCTGAATTTCTCGCCCTCTTCGCGTTCCCCGCTGTGCTCTTTTTTGGCTTCGGCCTCCTCGCTCTTATCTTAATAGAGGTAAATAAGAATGAATGAATTAATTATTAACTTAACCGCCCTTTTCCAGCTTCCCCCCGTCGCCTCCTTTCCCTACGTTGTGGCCGCTGTTTTCATGCTTACGTCCTCCCATTACACCTTCCCCTTAATCATGCGTGGTCGTGGCTCTGTTCTTCAGTGGCTCTTCATTTTTGCTACTGGCCTCTTGTGCCTCTCCCGCGCCCTCGTTCTTATTTACCCCTCTATCTATCAATTACTCCTCTACCTCTCCCGCTTCCCGCTTATCCTCGCCGCCTTCTCGGCTGGCTTCATCCTTTGCTTAGTAATGGCCAAGGTGTCACGATGAAAGAATTGCTATACCTAATCGCCTCCGGCCTCGCCGTCTCCGGCCTCCTCACCCTCTCCTCTTTCATCACCTCCGGCCTCTCTCGCTTTCTCCTCCTTGTGTCCACCCGTCGCCAGTGTCCACACTGCCACAACTTGCTACCGCCTCATGGATAAATTACCAGTTGACCAACGGCTCCATATGAATAAGTTGATAATTGCTATTAACTCCATCCCCTCCCGCTTTCGTGGCTCTGTCGTTTTACTCGCCCTTGCTAAATGTCAGGTTGATACCATCACCTCTACCTTTAAAAACTGCCGTTCTTTCTCGTTTGGTGGCTGGTACTTCCAGCGCCGGCGCTCTTACTGGTACGCAAGGCGAACAATAGACGGCCGTCGTTTCAACATCTATCTTGGCAAGTCCCCCACGCGCTCTACCATTAAATCAAAACTTAAAAATCATCCTTTCGATTCGTCTAAACCTCTGAGGATAATCAGCTATGATTAACAGCTTTGTATCATCCGCGCCCCATTTGTTCCACTCTGGCCGTCCGGCTCCTGCCCCCTCGCGCCCCTCCGGCCTCGTGCCTCCACCCCCAGAAGATAATCCACACTCGGTCACGTTTCGCTATCGTGGCCTCTCGTTCTGCAAACGTGACCAGTATTGGTATGCTCGAAAGTATTGCAACGGCTCCCGCCTCGCTTCTTACGTCGGCCGTCAACCAACCTACACCGATTTAGAATCGGCTGTTGATTTTGTCCGGCGCTCGTGCGACTGGTCGCCGTCCGATGATTTCGCCGTGTATTACAAGTGAGTGAATAGTTACCCCCCCCCCCTAATCAGGGGGGTAACTATGTAATAACTCATTTCACCCTAACCTAATCAAGATACAAAAAAAGAAAAAAAGAAAAAAAGAAAATGACAGATAAAACATTCTTGAATGATATTCATACCATCGGTTCCCCCTCACCCTCTCACAATCTTCTCCTTAACGTTCCCATGGTTGACTGGTTGACGGTTACAACCTTTGACCACTCCCACCATAATGATTGGTTAGAGCATCAGCTTTCACTATCCCGCCTCATATCCTCCCAACTCACCCCCACCGCCTCGCGTGGCTATGAGGGCTTAAAGTTCTCCCCTCTTAGCTGGTCACTCCTCTGCGGTGAACAAAAATCACGCTCCCACTTCATGTCTCGCTCTTCTGGTGCTGGCTCCCATGCTGTATTCAAGTACCACCTCCCCCGCCTCGATTCTCTCCGAGTTACCCGCATTGACTTGCAAATTACCGTACAAATACCAGTAGATTTTGATTGGCTGTCCTTCTTTGATTTTATGTCTGCCTCCATAAAGTCACATAACCCCCGCATCAAAACTAACCTAAATACCAACAGTGACTACCAGCTTTCTACCGTCTACATCGGCTCCCGCTCCTCTGACCGCTTCATTAGATTCTACGCCAAAGAGGTCACGCCCTCCCCTGATGCCATCGACCAAACCTCCCTTCGCTTCTTCCGTTTTGAAGTGGAGTACAAAGGGGATAGGGCAACTAATGTTTCCCACGCTCTCGCCGATGGTGCTAGTATCGCCGACTTCCTTCTCGGTGAGCTTGACCGCTGGCCGGAATTATACCCTCCCCTCTATGACTTTCTTTTATCGCATCTTTCCGGCGATGCCACATCGGCCTCCGCTCCCTCTGAGGTCGTCGAAACGTCTAAATCATACGCTTGGTTCGTTCGCTCGGTTGTCCCGTTTCTGAAACGCATGATTTCAGACAATGATTATGGCTTCCAAATAGCCTCCCATCTGGCCGCTATCCTCTCAGATTCCGGCTATAGCGACGCATACGACCGTTTAGCCCCTAACTATGTCCCCCCTCAACCCCGCTCAACCTCTCGCTACCCTAGCCCACACGCTCCCGCCCAGCCCCTCCAACCTCGGCCAAATTACCACCAAATTACCACCAATTAATTTCCCTCGGTTTCCTATACAATAGTTTTTATCTTATTAACACATTAGTTCTAAGGATAAAACTAACTATGACCACTAATCAAAACGGCTCTGACTCATTCACGATTGAGGGCTTAGCCTCTCCTAATTCGTGGAAGCCAGAAAACTCAGACCGCACTTTCCATTCTCTCGAATTCGGCCAACTTCCCTTTCAAGTCGAAAATCGTGACGGCGAAACGGGCACCCTCCGCGTCTCTCTCGCCTCTGATTTAAACCCCCTCCCCTCTCCTCGTAAAGTTAAAGCTTCTGTTCGTGTTGCCATGCGTTCCAGTTGGAACGATGGCAAACAAACATACGCCCCCGCTCTCCAAATCTACGCCTACGAAATTATCAAATAATGCACCCCTCGATTATCTGCGCCCCATTGCTGGTATCTGTTGCAATCTCCATGTTTGAACGGTATCAGTTAATGAAAATTAATGCAGGTATTGGCCTTGGTGCCTTCGGTGCTTGGGTTTCATACCTCGCTTACGATTATCATTATGGGCTGAACCTCGACACGGCCGCCGCCAACAGCTACGCGGCCGCATGGGGTATCTTCTTCGTAATCATAATCTGGTTTTTCCTCTGGGTCGGCCGATTCTCTAACGTTTACTCATAACATACGGCCAGCGCCCCTTTTTAGGAATTGTTAGGGGAGGTTTCGGGGTTCGATTCCCCAGTTGGCCACATAGCCAATAACGGCTAAATCTATACATAGGAGGTATAGCTACAATGACTATTTCTGCCATCATGACCGATGTCACCAGCGTAGTGGGCGGTATTATCCCCCTCGCCGATGTTGCCATCTACGCCGCTTTCGGCTTCGTCGTTACGGCTGGTGTTTTGTTAGTCCGTCGGACTAGCAAGGCGCTCCGTTAATCATCAGGGCGGGTTTAGCCACCCGCCCCTATCGCTTACCCTCTTGGGAAAGGACAATAAACCATGACAACCACCATTGCTACAATCATGACCGATGTCACTTCGGTCGTTGGGGCTGTTATCGCCCTCTCTGACGTTGCCATATATGCAGCGTTCGGGTTCGTTGTTACGGCTGGTGTTTTGTTAGTCCGTCGGACTAGCAAGGCGCTCCGTTAATCATTCGGGCGGGTTTAACCACCCGCCCCTATTCACCCCCTAGGAGGTAAAAATGGTCGATTACGACACATTTACAACTCTAGTTCTATCCATGCTTAGCGCCCTCGGTGTTCTTCAAGTGATGAAAAATTTCTTGCTTTTCATCTTCTCAATCGCTGGCTTTTTTGCATTAGTCCGCGCCCTCTCCGGCGGTTCTCGATGAAGCTTCGCTATGCCCTCATTCCCCCCACCTTTTTCTATCTGCTCCTCATGCTGGCCGCCTTTGTAAGCTCCGCTGGTGCCCAAACCCTCGACCCGCTCAACCCTTCATCTGTTGACACCTCCGGCTCTAGTCCTGAGTGCACCGCCCCCAGCGCCTCAATGTCTGGTAACACCCTCACCCTTGGTGGTGATTTAAAAGACCAAGATGGTCCCAATTGGTATTATTGTCATTTCGCTGTCACATTCCCCACCCCCCCCGCCTCCAGCAACCTCTTTGTTGTCGATGTTGATGCCGTTGGTAACTCATCACTACAATCTCGCTCTATTGGTTTCCTTGCTGGTGAGCAGTTCAATAAGTACTTAACATCTGCTTTTCGTTTGTGCTGGCACGATGGTACGGTGGATACCTCCGGCCTCGGCTGTCTCTATGAGTCTACGAGTTTAACCACCCCCCCCACCACACCCTACGATTTCTACATTTTCAACAATCACGCTAGCAATAGCTACTCTTTTTCGTTTGCTGTTCATTTTTATTATGATTTTGACTTCGTACCCACTCCCACCCCTCCGGCCACACCCGCCCCCAGTGGTGATATAGGCTCGTGGCTCTGCTCTGGCGGTGTCGCCTATCCTCCAGAGTCTGCACCCCCCGAGGCCGTACCCGCCAACGTCGTCCAGAATCCCCAATTGGATGGCAGTGGCGTGGTCTTTTATGATTGGCTATACCTTGCTTCTACCATAAACACCTTCGCCGATTCCACCCATTGCGCGTCACCATCCTCCTGCATGGCCTCCGTAACAACGGTCGATTCTGTCGCTGTCGCTATAAATCAATCTATCGGCCTCTTGCCTGCTGGTGATTATGCCGTCGGTGTCTCTGTCTCTGTTGCCGATTGCCCCGTCGGCGCGTGCGCATATGACAACGCCCCCTTCCCACCAGACACGTACCCGCTCGGCAATATTAATTATGGTT
>DATHYN010000439.1:0-26851 GCA_035459145.1 Anaerolineae bacterium
GGTGTTGGCGTATGGGGAGGTAGCGCCGGAGGCGCTGCCGAGGGGTGGGTCGATGACGGAGTTGCGGCAGGCGTTGTTGGATAGTTATGTGGCGCGGATGGTGGCGCGGGAGGCGGAGCGGCGGGCCAAGGGTGGGGGGACGGGGCGGGTGCGGTATGGTCGGGCGCAGTTAGAGCGGTATTTGGGGTGGTTGGCGGTGACGTTGAGTGTGCGGTCGCAGACGATTTTGCCGGTGAGGGGGTTGTATCGGTTTTTGGTGACGCAGGTGGATGAGGATTGGCAGGATAATAGTGCGGGGGTGGTTAATGTGGTTAATGGGTTGGCGCTTTTTTTGATGATGGTGGGGGTGGGGTGGGGGTTATCGCCGGTGTGGCCGAGGGGGTTGGGGGTGGTTGTGATTATGAGTGGGGGAATGATGACATGGTATTGGATTTTGCAAACTATTTTGGTCGAAGGTAGAAAGGTAAGGAAAAAATATGATGATGAAATTAGTGTAAAAGAGAGTATGGGGCAGTTAGGGCAATGGTTGGGTTTAGTTATAGGGTTATTGGGTGGTACGGTGTTTCTTTTTGCAGGTTTTTTACTAAATTGGGCTGTAATTTCAGTTTATTGGTTATTTTTTAGTTTTGTGTTGACCTTAATGCAACTGAGTGGGGAGTGGGGAACTGATATTCCTATTGTTAGTAAACAGCAGAATAGATGGCAACGTCCATGGGAGGCAACAGATGAAAAAACGGATGAAAAAATTGCGTTAGATATTGATCCGAGCAAGATTGTGACTTTGCGGGCATTGATGTGGGGGGTGATGGCTTTGGTAGGTGGTGTGGTAGGTGGTGTACAGGGGGCGATGTTGAGTTATTTTTTGGTAGTTGGGGTTTTGATGAGTTTCGATGTTATGTTGGGTTTAATCGGTTTCCTTATGTCTCGTTTTGATAGCTGGCAGATTCGCTATTTGAATGAGAAAAGTAGGCTATGGGGATGGATTCAAGAGACATATAGTATAAATGGGAGATTGGAGCGCAAGGTTTCGGTAGGGTGTTATCGAGCGTTGTGGTATGGGTTTGCGGAGGTGGTGATGTCGCCGTTGTTGTGGATGATGTTGGTGGTGACGGGGAAGTTGCCGTGGCGGACGATGGCGTTTGGAGAGTATTTGGTGGATACGTTGTTGGTGAAGCGGGTGTATGGGGATTATCAGTTTGGGCATCGGTTGTTGCGGGATTATTTTGCGATGAAGGCGTTGGTGCCGGATTTAGCGGCGGCGGAGAATGCGGCCGAGCGGGTGGCGGTGATTGAGCGGTTGGGGCGGCAGGGGGAATCGGCGGCGGAGGTGTTGGTTGATTTGTTGGCGAGTGAGGAGGCCGAGGTGCGGGCGGCGGCGGTGGCGGGGTTGGCGCGGATTGGGACGCCGGAAGTGGTGGGGGTGTTGAAAGGGCATATGGAGGGGGAGGGGGCGGCCGAGGTGCGGGTGGCGTTGTTGCGGACATTGAGCAAGGTTCAAAGGCGAGACAAGGATTATTTTGTTTATTTGATGTTGCGTGACAAGCGAGTGGCGGTACAAGTTGCAGTGGCGCAAGATGCGTATAATGGGGATACAGAATCTAGTGCTTACTTGCTTTTTTGGTTTTTAACGCAAAATGATGGGCAGACAAATCGGCAATTATTGAGCCATTGGGCAGATAATGACGGAAAGGAGTGGAGAGAATCGGGTATCGTTGGCCATTTAGCGGAGCAAATGACGGATGATATTATTGACCAGTTAGTAATATTGGCGATGGATGCGGAGGCGGGGTTGAGACAGTTGGCGACAGCATTACTGGCTCAAATAGAAGCGTCACGTTTGGGGGGGGTGTTGGTCAAGGGGTTGGATGATGAGGATTTGTTTGTTTGTTTGAATTGTATTGAGGGTTTGGGGAAATTGGGGTTGGTGGGGACAAAAGAGGCGTTGTTGGCGCGGTATGGGCAACGTAAGCGCTGGTCGTGGGCATTGATGAAAGAGGGAACACGCGAATTGGGATGGTGGCGGTCTATTTATGTGGTTGATTGGTATATTGTGCGGGCGTTGGCGCAGATGGGGGCGGCGGATAACGAGCGTGATTTTTGGTATGGGTTATTATCTCATAGGGTACCAAAGATTCGGATTGAGGCAGTGAGGGTGTGGTCACGATGGGATGTGGGTGATGAAGGGGAGGTATTGGCTAAGATGTTGGCTGATAAAGATGCATCAGTGCGTCATCAAGCGATTCAGGCGGTAGGTGATGTTGGCGGGCGACAGCATATACCATTATTAGTAAACTTGTTAGGTAAGAGACCATCATGGGGGCGTTTTTATGTGACGAACGCGATAAAGAAGTTAGGAACCAAGGATGATATTTCTTTGTTGGCTTCCTATTTGAAAGCAGCGGATCGTGAAGTTCGGCGAGATGTGGTGGGTTTAATTGGTCAGTTAGGAGATAAAGATGCTGTACCGTTGTTAGCGCAGATGGCGGAGGATAGGGATAGATATGTGCGTTGGGCAGTGGCCAAGGAAGTGGGGCATTTGGGTGGAAGTGAGGCTATTCCTATTTTGAGGAAGATGTTAGCTGATAAAGAGGCCGAGGTACGTGAAGTTGTAGTTGACACGTTAGCAAGCATTGGTGATAAACAAGTAAGCTTTATTTTGCTAACAATGCTCAATGATGAGAACCACCGTGTACGACGGACAGCGGTTGAGGGGGTTGTTAAAGTAGGGGATAAAAACGATAGTCGTTTGTGGACGGAGTTATTGCAAAGTGAGGATAAGATTGTTTTTTCTAATACGGTTGAAGCGCTTTTAAGGGGGGAGCCTGAGGTGACTAAACCATTATTAATGCCGACTCTCCTAGAGAAATTAGTCGATGAAAGTGAGGGTGGGCAGTGGCAGATTGTGTCTTATATGGCGCGATTAGGGGATAAACGGTTTGTGGCCGAGTGGATTCGCTTATTAAAAAATAAGAGGGAGTATTGGCATAGGCAAATTGTAAGGGTTGTTCAGAAAATGACTGATGAAAGTTATATCCCTTTGTGGGAATCGTTATTATTTGATGATAATGGGGTTGATTTTGAGGATGTACTCGATATTTTAAAGGTTGTGCCTGCCAAGAGCGACAAAATAGTTGATTATTTGTGGCCGTTATTAGATAGTAGTGGTGAAAAGAGGCAAGAGTTGATCATTAATGTTTTGGGCAATATGGGGCGATACCAAGATGGGCTGCGGTTGCTGAAACGTTTAGATGATTATCCAGTTGGGTCTCGTCCTTATGTGGCTACGATTGTGGTGGTTGGTAAACTTAAAGTAAGAGAGGCTGTCCCGATTTTGGGTTCATTACTGCGGGAGCCTAAAGTGATGTTTTGCCAAAATGAAATTATTAAAGCCTTACATGATATTGGAGAGATAACAGCTATTCCGTATTTGAAAGCGGTGTTAGGGGAAGCCCCGCCTCTTATGCATGATTATGTGGGACTTATCTGTACGATTATTATTTTGGGAGGGAAAGAGGAAAAGGATTATCTAGACTTGTTGTGGGGTAAGCATTCTATTTTGATTGGGCAAATTTTGGCAGTGCAATTATGTATGGAGGGGGATGATAAGTATAAAGGTTTTCTATCTTATTGGGGGACATTAGGTGGCAATATTGATATCTTAGAAGATATGTTCAGCGTATTTGCAGAATACTTTTATCCCGTTTATTGTGATCAGATGAGTTATTTTGTTTCTCCGCGGCCGATCCTACGCACCCTTATCACCAGCCAACATTTGCCAGAGTTAGAGGCGAAATTGCCACAGCAAAGCAGTCGTTTACGGGCGTTGTTGATTGAGGCAATTGGGGGATTAGGTGATTTGGCGGGTATCCCGATTGTGGAGCCATATTTGCAAGATAGAGCGGTGGTTAATATTGGGGATGGATGGTGGCCGGTGAATAAGTATGCGAGAGAGGCGCTGGTTTTATTACGAAGAGAGATGATAATGGAGGAAAGCAACTTTGCTTTATGGAAGCAATATTGGGATAGAGAAGTGTGGTAAATGGTGGATTTTAGGGTGGTGGAATATGATTGATTTTTAATAGGCATTGATTATTCGGCCAAATCTCTTTACAATGAGAGGCATGATGCATTGGCCAATTAATATCGAAGCGTTAAAGAATAAGGATGTGGCGGCGTGGACCGCGTTGATTCGGCAGCGGCCGCCGTTAACGACGGCGCGCGTGTCGTCGGTGGTGGAGGAGAAGGTGTGGCCGTGGGCGCATTTGACCCGTTATGAGATTAGTTTAGTGGGGCAATCGGATCCGATTACGTTGATGGGCATTGAGACATCGGAGACGGTGGTGCATTTTTATCAGACGGTGGCGCAGGAGTTGCGGGGGATGGTGCCGTATTGTTGGTGGGCGCAATTGGATGATGAAGATGAAGGTTGGGTGGTGGTGGCTGATGCGGCGGATGATTATCGGCCGATGGTGTGGGGGCAGAGTGATGTGGAGGGGGTGTTGCGCCGGTTGGCGGAGATGCATAGTCGTTTTTGGGGGCGGTATCGGTGGTTAGAGAAACAGAGTTGGATGCGGGCGTATCCGGGGGTGGCGAACGCTCCTAATTTGTTGATGTCGTGGTCGGAGCGGCGGGATGAGGAGGAGGAAGTGCGGCATGGGCGGGGGGATTTGTTATCGGCTCATGCGGTACGGAGTGCGGGTGATTTGGCCTGGGAGTTGCGGTGGGCGGCGAAGGGGGTGGCGGTGATGCGGGATGCGGGTGGGTGGCCGAGTGTGATTGATGAAGAGGTTTTGGGGGCTTTGCTCGATTTGCTTGATGATCCGGTGCCGATGTTGCAACCTTTGCGCGGTTTACCCGTAACGTTTGTGCATGGGAATCCTTTTCCACACCATTGGCATGTAGCGATGGATGGTGGGGAACAGTTGTTAGGTTGGCAACGGCCGTTATTGGCCCCACCGATTATTGATTTGGTTGCTTTTTGTGAAGGATTTCCATTGGTGCGTAATCATCGGGGTCAGTGGCAATTGCGCCCATTTGGCGCACCTGAGGTGAGTGAGCAAACGATGATTGATGGTTATTTAGTGCATATGTCACGTTTGCTGGGGACGCGGTTTAATGCGCGTGAGATGCGTCAGGCGTTGCCGGCGGCACGTTGTTTGCACTTTTTAATTCATTGGTGTCCGCAGATTGGGGCGTGGTTAGCGCCTACGGATGATTGGCCGAGTCAGTTTAATTTACCCCAGCCGATTCGACGGCAAGATTTTCAGACGGTGGGGGTGTGGCAGACGTATATGGCCGAGGCGGCGGACAGATTTTTATTTGCGTATAGGGCATTGTAAAGCATGGATATTCAATTATTTGCAGAAGCATTAACTTTCGCGACGGCGATGGTGTTGATGGTTATTGGTTTGTTTTTGACGTTGGTACCGATATTTCCAGGTATTGTTTTTGTTTGGTTTGTGGCGGTGATGTATGCGGTGGGGACGCAGTTTGAAGTGATTGGTTTAGGTGGGGTGGCGATTTTGACGGTGGTGATGATGGTGGCGGCGACATCAGATATTTGGATGCCGTTGTTAGGGGCTAATTATGGGGGGGCGAATACGAAATCGATGTTTTTAGGGGGGGTGGGGACGACGTTGGGGTTCTTTTTTGGGAGTGTGATACCGTTGTTGGGGTCGGTGGTGGGGTCGATTGTGGGGTATGCGGGTGGCATTTTGTTAGGGGAGTATTGGCAGCATGAGGATTGGCCGCGGGCGACGAAGGCGTGTATTGGAGGGATTATTGGTTGGTTATTGGCCACAGCGGTGCAGTTGGGTGGCGGGTTGTTGATTATGTTTTTGTTTGCCGGTCAGGTGTTATGGTGGGGGGCATAGGGGGCAGCATTATTTAAGGGTGAAGAGTAACATTTCGATTGAGAGATGTTTTATACGAAGAAATTATTGGGTTAGAGGTGTGGCTAAACCAAATATACAAAGTGAGTTGTAAGATGGATTTGACAGAAATTCTGACTAATTTTCGGCAGATGATGTTGATTTTAGGGGCGGTGGCGATTGTTTGTGTTAGTTTGGCGTTGTTGTTGTTTGTGACGGTGATTCGTCATTTGAAGCGGATTGAAGTACCGGCTAACGCGACGTTTGGGGAGACATTGATGGTGACGCCATTTTCAGTGGTGTTATTTGTCGATTTACTGGATTTGGGATTGGATATTTTGGCGGCACCGTTTGTGTGGGTCTTTTTGGATCGGTTGGGATTGAAGGCGTTGCGAGGGGTGGCGGTGTTGGAGGCGGCGGTGCCGGTGACGCAGTTTTTACCGACGTTAACAGTTTGTTGGTTGGGGGTGCGGTTTTTGGGGTATGCGCCGCCGCAGTTTGATTTTGAGTATGATGAGGGGCATGCGCCGAGGGGGAAGGTGATTGATGAGAAGGATATGGTGACTTATGAGCGACAGATTAGGTCATAAAGAGTAGGGCGACGCCGATGACGGCGGCGACGGTGCCGATGATGGCGCGGGCGGAGGGGAGGGTACGGGTAGAGATGGCATCGAGGGGGAGGATGAGAATGGGGGGGAGGGCCATCAGGGTGGAGGCGATGCCGAGAGGAGCGAACTGAACAGCGATTAGAGAGAGCCAAATACCGAGGAAGGGGCCGGCGATTGAGCCGCCAATCATGGCGGGGAATGCTTGGCGATGACGCCATAACTGGAAGGTTTGGCGTATTTGGCCTTGGTAGGCAGCGATGAGCCAGAGGATGAGGGTGGCGACAAAGATGCGGATGAGGGTAGCGGAGAGGGGGGAGTAGTTATCGGTGAGGCCGTATTTGGCGGTGACGAGGTTGGCGACTTGGCCGAGGGCGCCACCGAAGGCGTAGAAGAGGCCGAGGCGGTATTCGCGCGCTTGGTTGGCGTCTTGTTGGCCGGGGGATTCGGTGACGACCCAGCCAACGGCGGAGACGGTGAGGATGACGGCGAGGAATTCGGGGCGGGTTAAGATTTCGCGGAAGAGAAGCCAATCGAAGAGGGCGCTGAAGATGGGGACGGTGGCCATGATGAGCATGGAGAGGCGGGCGCCGAGGGTGGCGTAGGCGCGGAAGAGGAGGGTGTCACCGATGACGAGGCCGAGGATGCTGGAGATGGAGAACCAGAACCAGCGGAAGGGTTCGGCTTGGGTAGGCCAGTAGGTGCCGAGGGTTAGTCGATGGGTGAGCATGAGGAAGAGGATAGCGAAGAGGAGACGGCTGCGATTGACCACATCGGCACCAATACGGCGGCCGCTATAGCTAAAGAATAGGGCGGTAAATGACCAGCAGACGGCGGTGCCTAAAGCGGCTAATTCACCGATAAACATTAAGCGCCGATGGTATCCCAAATGTAGCCATAATGACGACCATCAATGAGTTCGATACTGTTGTTATCGGGGTCGCGGAAGTAGATGGAGAGTGTGCCTTGGGGCCATTTTTGTTCGTGTTCGATGGTGATATTGAGGGATTTGAGGCGGTCGCGCCAAGCATCCATTTGGTAGATGGGGACGGCGAGAGCGATATGGGTGGGGCCGGTAGCACCGTGATGGGGGATGGGGGATTGGCGCTCGGCCAGCGCTTTGCGGTCAAAAAGAATGATGGTGCTGTCGGGGCCAGTTTGGAGGAAGCAGGCATCAGGGTATTGGGCGGAGATGGGCAAACTTAAGACAGAGGTGTAGAAGGTGATGGCACGGGGAAGATCGTCAACGTAGATGGCGACTTCGGCGACATTGCTAATATCAGTAAACATAATTAAAGTTACTCCTGTTTAGTAGACCGTCACCCAAATAATCTAAAAGGGGAAGTTCCACAGGCTGTTAGATTATAAGTGGATTCCTGCGTAGGCAGGAATGACAATTGCCTTGATTACGTTGGTGCCAGTCTATCATGGGTATCAAGCTAAGGATTTTCGGCATTCATTTTGAAATGTTGCGATTTAGTTATAAATACGTTATTTTGACAAAGATATGTTAAACTAGACATAGAAGCCATTGGTTTAAACAACTTGGGGAATAACAATAATCATAACTCATTTATTGTACCTGTTTTTGAGATGTAATCCATCATTAAACGAATTATGCCATTTGATATTCATATTCAACATAATATATTTTCTTTTGGAAACTTATGTTTATTGTTATTAATTAGCTATTTTTGGGTTTTCTTATGGCAATCGCCTGTACGTTCAAAGTCGATGCATTGGTTTTCAAGGTATTTACTATTGAATATGTGTGGTTCATTCTTAGCGATATGGACAGCGGCGATTGATTTTTGGGGATTGGCATTATTGCCGTTAACGTATACTTTTTCGTTAGCGTGGGGATATGTGGTTGTACGGTTTGCTTATGAATGGGGAAAGCCGGCGAGGCGAATGGCAAGTTATTTACATTATTTTTATTTGCTGACGGTTGGGGCTTGTTTGGTATATAGTTTTTATTATATTTATCAATATTGGCAGGGGATCACATATACGGTTAATCCGCTATTTTTTCTGCCATTTTTGCCATCTAATATTTTTGCCATTGGAGTGTTGGGGCAACAATCTATTTATTTGTCGCGGCAGAAGGGTGGCGAGGGAAAGAGGGGATGGGCGTTGTTTTTACATCCAACCAATCGTGATGGGAGAGTTCTGCGCAATTTTTGTTTAGCTTTTTGTCTTTATTTTCCGGCAAGTGCGGGCGCATTTGTGCAGGATAATTTAGCGTTACAGGCGTTTACGCAAAGTGTTGTTCAGTTGATTGCTGTGGGTGTGATTAGTTTGCTGTTTATAACGTATTCGGCTGAAGCGTTAAGTTTTGTGGGTAAGATTGTAGGGGTTTCGCTTATTACTTTTTTGGTTTTGTTTGGTTTGATTGGGATTCGGACGATTGAGAGTGAGCGTTTGGCGGAGCAAGAGCGGTATCGGCAACAGGGGGTGATGATCATAAATGGGGTTGAGGCGTCTGAGTTATTGTTGGCACCTGTTTCTTATGTGGTACGGGCTGCTTATCCGGTGGCGGGGGTGGGGGATGACGAGGTGTATGAGGCTGTGTTTGCGGCCGAGGGGGTAACAGATTCGTTGGGGCATTTATTGGCTAAAGATAATGAGGAAGATGATAATTATCGAGCTGTATGGACAGGGGAGACGGTCGTACCAGATGTGTGGTGGCGGTCGTTGGGGGAAGCGCCACCGCCATACCAAGCGCATTTGATAGAGCGTGACGGGTACTTGTATGAAGTTGGTTATGAACGGCGTATTGTTTTAGAGAGTTTACATGCATTTACGCTGCCGTTTATGATTGAGGTCATGTTAGGCAGTTTTGTGATTATGTTGTTGTTCCCGCTCTTTTTTCAAAAAGTTTTGATTGCCCCTTTGCGGTTGTTGTTGAGTGGTGTGCGGGAGGTGAATAAGGGGGATTTATCGGTTGAGGTAGCGGTTAAATATCAGGATGAGATTGGTTTTTTGGCGGAGTCATTTAATCGATTAGTGCGATCTTTGGGGGAGGCGAATGAAGAGCAAGAGGCGTTAAATAAGGCGTTGTTTAAGGCGAATGAGGGGTTGGAGGAGCGGGTTAGGGAGCGGACTGAGGAGTTGGGGCAGGCGAAGGAGTTGGCCGAGGCGGCTAATGTGGCCAAAAGTATGTTTTTAGCAAATATGAGTCATGAGATTCGGACACCATTAAATGCGATTGTGGGGATGACGAGTTTGTTGGGGGATACGGCATTAGATTTGCAGCAGGAAGATTTTGTGCGGACGATTCGTCAAGGTGGGGATAATTTATTGGCGATTATTAATGATATTCTTGATTTTTCTAAGATTGAAGCGGGGCAAATGGCATTAGAGGAACTGTCTGTGGAGTTGCGGCCTTGTTTGGAGGAGGCGTTGGATTTAGTGGCGCCAAAAGCGGCGGAGAAAAAATTGGATTTGGGTTATTTGGTGGAGAATGATGTACCTGGCGCATTTGTGGGTGATGTAACGCGGGTGCGTCAGATTTTAGTGAATCTGTTGAATAACGGGGTGAAGTTTACCGAACGGGGAAGTGTGTTTTTACAAGTGGGAGCAGAATCATTGGGGAACAATCGTCATCGGATTCAGTTTGCGATACGTGATACAGGGGTTGGGATTCGGGGGGATCGGTTATCGGCGTTGTTTAAATCATTTAGTCAAGCGGAGAGCTCGACAACACGGACATATGGGGGAACGGGTTTAGGGTTGGCGATTAGTAAGCAGTTGGTAGAGATGATGGGGGGGGAGATTTGGGTAGAAAGTGAGGTGGGTAAGGGGTCTACGTTTTATTTTACGATCGAGGTGGAAGCGGCGGATTATACACGGCCGGTGTATTTAGAAGAGCAACAGCCAAAGTTGCGGGGTCGTAAGGTATTGGTGGTGGATGATAATGAGATTAATCGGAAAATATTAAAATTGCAGTTCGAGGCGTGGGAGATGGAGGTGGTTTTGGCCGAGGGAGCGGTGGCGGCAATGCGTATTTTGGATGAGACCGCGTTTGATTTGGCGGTATTGGATCTGCATATGCCTGAGATTGATGGGTTGATGTTGGCGAAGATGATTCGGGCAAAACTTAGTGAACAACAGTTGCCAATGGTGATGTTATCGTCGATGGGGTATTTAATTCAGGACAAAGAGTTAGGGATAGCGGCCATTTTAACGAAGCCAGCGAAGCCAGCGCAATTATATAGTCTGTTTTTACAAATATTGGGTGGTGGTTTAGATAAAAGTAGTAGTCAAATAAAGGGGATACGGTTTGATAAGTTGATGGGGGAACGGTCACCTTTAGATATTTTATTGGCGGAAGATAATCGGACTAATCAACGGATTGCGTTATTAACTTTGGAGAAGTTGGGGTATGAGGCTGATTTTGTGGCCAATGGGTTGGAAGCGGTGGCATCGTGTGAACGGCAAGGGTATGATGTGGTTTTAATGGATATACAGATGCCAGAAATGGATGGGTTAGAGGCGACGCGACGGATTCGGGCATCGGAATTGGTGAAAAAACAGCCGTATATTATTGCGGTGACGGCGAATGCGACGGTTGAAGATAAGAGACGTTGTCAGGAGGTGGGGATGGATGGGTATGTAAGTAAGCCATTTAAGGTAGAGGAGTTGATGGCGGCGTTGCGGGCAGCGAGGAATGCTTAGGGCGATGTGTGTGCTGGAGGTGGGGTTTGATGCGGATTTTGGAGACTTAACCGTTTTTTTAGTATTGGTGGGAAGGGGAGAAGAAGGGGCGGTGGCCGAGGGGAGGTGGTGCGCAGGGAAGATGATAGGGGACGCGGCCCGTTCGACAAGCTCAGGGCAAGCTATCCCGCGAGAGAAGGTTTGGCGTTGTGAGTGAGTTTAGGCGCGTGATGCCACGTCATTACAGAGGGAGGGGGTTTTTACTTGGGTTTGTGGCGGAGGCGGTCGGCGATTTGTTGGATGTGAGCGGGGCGGGTGCGGCAGCAGCCGCCGATGATGGTGGCGCCGGCTTTGCGCCATTCACGGCTAAAGGTGCCAAATAGGTTGGGGTCACCGCTGCCGGACCACTGTTTGGTATCTGAGGAGTAGGTTTCACCGGAGTTGGGGTAGGCGATGATGGGTTTGTTGGTGTGGGGGCGAAGGTGTTGGATGAGGGCGGGGATGTGGCGAGGGTGGGTACAGTTGACGCCGAGGGCAACGATTTGAGGGTGTTGGTTGAGCATAGGGAGGAGGTCAATGAGGGGGGTGCCGTCATTGAGGTGGTAGGGGTCTTGGCAGGCGAAGCTGAACCAAGCGGTGAGGTGGGGGGTGGTGGTGAGGAGTTGGCCGAGGGCGTGGGCTTCGTCGCGGTTGGGGATTGTTTCGCAGGCGAAGATGTCGGGCTCGGTGGTGGCGAGGAGGTGCCAACGGTCATAGTGGAATTGGAAAAGGTCTTGGCTGGTTTGGTTATAGAGGCCGGTATATTCGGAGCCATCGGCGAGGTAGGCGGCATAGGGGCCGATGCTGGCGGCGATGAGGGGGCGGTGGCGGCCGAGGCGGTTCGCTTTTTCGCGCCAAAACATATCACGTGCTTCTTGCGCCAAAGTGACAGCACGGGTGATGAGATGTTGGGCATATTCGGCCGAGTGGCCCATCTGCATAAAGCCGGCGATGGTGGCTTGGTAGCTGGCGGTGATGAGGCAATCGGCACCGGCGCGGAGGTAAGCAAGGTGGACGTCGCGGATGGCGGCTGGTTGTTGGTGGAGGAGGTGGGCGGACCATAGTTGATGGTTTAGGTCGTAGCCCCAATATTCGAGTTCGCTGGCAAGGCCACCATCGAGGATGAGGGTACCGTTGTTGGCCAGGAAAGGGGTGAGGGGATTGTTGGTGGTCATGATTTAGCCTAGACTAACAGGCTTAGATGGTTGTTTAGGGAATAAGATTTGGAGGAGTGTTTTGGTGGTACTGCTAGTGGCATAGCAATCGCCGATGACATGATTGAGTTCGGCGAGAGTGCGGTGACAAAAGAGGAGTTGGAGGAAGGTTTGTTGGGGGAAGAAGGCGTCGCCATCGGTGAAGTGAGTGGGTTGGTAGGGGGTGATGGTTGTTAGTTGGCCGTTATTGAAGGTAAGTTGGTGATGTTGGTGGTAGAAGTTAAGTTTGAGGGTGCCGGTATAACCAGCGAGGAGGCTGTGGGCAAGGCGTTGGTTGAGGACGGGGGTGATGTGGTGGAGGAATTGAGGGATGTTGGGGAGGCGGATGTACCATGGGTAGGGGCGTTGTTTGAAGGGTTCGAGGGTTTGGCCGAGGGCGTTGTAGACGGGGTGGTTTGAGCCGAGGTGCCATTGCAGGTAGGGGGTTTGGCCGATGTCTTGGTCGGCAGTGGGAGATGGTTTTAGGTGGCGGGTGAGGAAGAGGGCGATGTCGTGCCAGTTATGGTTGGGTAAGACGGCAAATTCACGCACAACAGTGCGTTGTCCCCAAATGGCGACCTCGTAGTAGGCGATGGGTTGATCGTCGGTTTGTGAGGTGATTAGGTGGAATTGGCGGCCTTCAATGCTGACTTTGTCAGAGGTGGTGAGTTCATAGCGCCAGATGTCATCGGTACGTTGGCGATTAATAGGTTGGTGTTGGCCGTGAATTTGGTAGAGGGTGTGGAGAAGGGGGATATCATCAGTGGTGGCGGGGCGACTATTATATTTTTCTTGTGGTGGGGTTGTGTTATTACCTGATCGGTTCCAGAAAAAAGTAAAACTGCCGTGCCAGTCAAGGGTCATTTCGTAGTCGAATTGGCGGTAGTACCAAGGGATACCGGTAATAATTTGGGCTTGTTCCCCTTTGGCGGCGCTGTAGGCGTGAAAAGCGTTCATTTGGGCGCGGACGAGGCCTTGACGGCGGTAGTCGGGATGGGTTCCGATAAGTTCGGCGCGGCCACAGGTAAAGGTTATATCTTCATAGAGCCATGTTTGTGAAATGTGGATGAGAGAGGAGACGATTTGGTTGCTGGTGGTATCTTCGACAATGATGGCGTCGTTGTAATTGGTGGTCGGATGGGAGCCATCGAGGAGGAGTTTGGTCCAAGAGTCGACGATGGGGTCAGTTTCTTGGCCGGGGTCGGCATGGAGGCGGGCGTTAAATTGGGCTAGGGAGGGGATATCGGCTGGGGTGGCGGGACGCAAGAGGAGATTGGGGGTGATTTGTTGGGGAGTAATCGTTGGCATAGTTGGTGAAAAATGGGAGAGGGTGCTATGAGCACCCTCTGTTAGTTAATGATTAAGAGGTATTGATTTAAGCTGTTGTACGTTGGGCAACGAGCTCTTCGAGTTTATCAATCATAGCGGAGAGGGTGGCGAAGCCAGCCTCAACTGGGTCTGGGGTGGTGAGATCAACGCCAGCTTGTTTGAGGGCATCGAGGGGGAAGTGGGCGTTACCGGCTTTAAGGAAACCGAGGTAGTCGTCAACGGCGCCAGGTTCACCATCAAGAATACGTTTGGCGAGGGCGTGGGCGCCGGCGATGCCGGTGGCGTATTGGTAAACGTAGAAATTAGAGTAGAGGTGGGTATGGAAGATAGCCCAAGTGATACCGATACGGTCTTTATCGAATTCGACTTCATCGCCATACCCTTCTTTGAAGAGGTCAGCGAGCATGTTGGTGAGGCTATCAGCATTGAGGGCGCCACCTTGTTCGACTGTTTCGTGGATAGCGAGTTCGAAGCGGGCGAGGGTGGGCATGAGGAAGAAGTAGCGATGGAAATTGGACATAGCTTCTTCGATGACGGCGATTTGGAATTGGGGGTCGTCATTGGTTTCGAGGAGGTGGGCACGGACGAGGGCTTGGTTAAAGTTTGAGGCGACTTCGGCGGCGAAGAGGGTGTAATCGGCGTAGATGTAGGGTTGGGTTTGCCAGGTATAGTAGGAGTGGAGGGAGTGGCCGAGTTCGTGGGCGAGGGTACTGAGGCTAAAGAGGTCATCGGTATAGCTCATGAGGATAAAAGGGTGTGTACCGTGTACGCCGGAGGAGAAGGCGCCCATGCGTTTACCTTGGTTGGGGTAGATATCGACCCAACGGTTGTCGAGGCTGCCTTTTTTGAGGATGGAGACGTATTCTGCGCCGAGGGGGGCCATACCAGCGGCGATCATATCGACGGCTTGGGTATATTTGATGGTGGGCATGGGGCCGAGAGGGGCTTTAATGTCATAGACGTGGAGTTTGTCGTAGCCGAGGGCTTGGCGGCGAATGCGCCAGTAACGGTGCCAAGTGGGGAGATGTTTTTTGAAGGTGGCGATGAGATTATGGAAGACTTCGACGGGGATAAAGTTTGATTCGAGGGCAGCGGCGACGGAAGAGGGGTAGCCGCGGACACGATGTTTAAAGACATTTTGTTTAACACCGGTGATGAGGAGATTGGCCATTGTGCTTTTGAAATTGAGGTGGGCATCGGCGTAATTTTGCCAGGCGGTACGACGGACATCACGGTCTGGGTGGGTGATGAGGCTGTCGATATTGCCTTGGGTGATTTGGTAGGTATTGCCGTCGGCATCGGTGGCTGGGGTGGGGTGGAGTTCGGAGTTGGCGAGGACGCCGTGGGTGGAGGTGGCGGTGCTAAAGGCGTCTTGGGCGAGGCCGAGGATTTCTTCGACTTCGGCCGAGCGGATGTAGGGTTGGCGTTTTTCGAGTTGATTGAGGTATTGGTCGTAATGGGCTAGTTTATCATTTTGTTTAACCCATTGGCGCAAGGTATCTAAACCGATGCTTAATAGTTCTGGTTCAGCGAAAGAGATGGTAGCGCCTGTTTGGCCGTAAAGGGTACGGGCTTGGCCAAAGCGGGCGGCGGCATCTTGGTCTTTGGTATTGACGCTGTAAGCGGAATGAGCATAGACGAAGATTTTTTCAGCGAGGTTGATCGCTTTTTCGCTGATGGTTTGCCATTCAGCCCAAATATCGGGGCCTTCATGTAGGCGACCTTGGTAGGTTTTGAGTTGGGGGAAAGAGTCTTTAAGTTGTTGGCAGGCATTCTGCCAAGCGGTGATTGTTGGGAAGATGCTATCAACATCCCAAGTGTATTGGATGTCGATTTCATCACGAGTGGGAACTGTTTGTGACATAATTATGCTCCAAATAGAGATATTTTAACTTTGTTTAGTATGCGCTGTTTGGGTTAATCTGTCAAGGGTGATTTTAGATTTAGATTGTGTAAGAAATGTATTGGAAAGGGTGGGGGATGCTTGACATGGTTCAGGCGATTATGTAACAATTTGTGAGATTGTTTTTGCAATCGATCATGTGAGTGAAATCTTTTTTTGAACTTAGATATTCAGTATTAAGGAGAATATAGACGATGTTTATGTATTTATTGTTTGCGTTACCAGCGATGTTGTTGGGAATGTGGGCACAATATAAGGTAAAGAGTAATTATCGGAAATATGCGCAAGTGGGAACATCGCAAGGATTGACTGGGGCGCAAGTGGCGCGGCAGTTATTGGATGCAAAAGGGTTGCAGCATGTACGGGTTGAAGAGGTGAGTGGATTTTTATCTGATCATTATGATCCGCGGAGTAAAGTGTTGCGTTTGAGTCCGGAAGTGTATCGGACGCCAAGTGTGGCGGCGGCGGGGATTGCGGCACATGAGATGGGTCATGCGTTACAAGATGCGCAATCGTATGCGCCGTTGAAGGCGCGGACGGCGTTGGTGCCTGGGGTGCAGGTTGGTGGTTGGGTGGGGCCATTGATGTTGATGATTGGGTTGATTTTCAGTTTAAATGGGTTGGCAATTTTGGGGTTGATTTTGTTCTCGGCAACGGCCGTTTTCGCCTTAGTGACATTGCCAGTGGAATTTGATGCGAGTCGGCGGGCAAAAGCGTTGTTAGAGAGCCATAACATTTTGTTTGCGGATGAAATGGTAGGGGTCAATAAAGTTTTGGATGCGGCGGCGTTGACTTATGTCGCGGCGGCGATTCAAGCGTTATCGACTGTGTTGTATTATGCGTTTATTATTTTTGGGTCGCGGGATTAGTTAGTTATGGGGGGGGAGTGGGGAGGTGTTAGGCTTGGGGTTCTGTTTGTGGGTAGGGGGTGAGGGGGAGAAGGATGTGGAATTGAGTGCCGGGATATGTTTCTTCGTCGTGGCCGGGGCTTTCGACCCAGATACGGCCTTTGTGGCCGACGATGGTACCGTAGGCGATGGCGAGGCCGAGGCCGGGGCCACCCCCTTTGAACTTTGTTTTACCACTAGAATGTAAAGCGACTTCCCCCATGGTGTAGAATTTTTCAAAAATGAGGTCGTGGTATTCGGCATCGATACCGATACCGGTATCTTTGACGATGAGTTTGATGCTATCCGTTTCGAGGGGGCTATGTTCGGCGCTTAATGGTGCGCCGGTGATAGTGACTTGACCACCATCAGGGGTGTATTTAATGGCGTTGATGGTGATTTGGTAAAAGACTTTGAATAAATTGTCATGGTCGCCTTGGATAATGGGGAGGTCATCAAGCCCTTCGGTGATGAAGGTGATATTGCGTTCGGTGAAGGCGTTGCCGAGGCGGGCTTCGACCGCTTCGATAACGACGCGCATATTAATTTCTTCGAGGTGGAAATGTTGTTCTTGGTTATCGATTTTAACCATATCAAGCATATCATTGACGATTTCATGCATACGGACGGCGCCAGAGCTGATACCGGAAACGAGTTGTTGATGGAATGGGTTCTGGGCGATGGTGGCGTCATGGAGGAGCATATCACTGTAGCCACGCAAGACGGTGAGGGGGGTACGAAGTTCGTGGGAGGCGACTTCGATGAAGTCAGATTTGTTTTTGTTAAGCCGTTCGAGTTGGGCGTAAGCATTGGTGAGGTCTTCAGTACGTTTTTCGACTTGGGCTTCTAGTTCTTGGTTGAAACGGGCGATACGATTGTAGAGGCGGGCATTTTCGATAGCGACGGCGGCTTGGACAGCGAAGGTTGTGGTGAGGGAAAGTTCTTCATCGGTGTAAGGGTTGACGGTATTGCGAACGAGAGACATCATGCCGACGACTTGGTCATCGCGGATGAGGGGGATACCCAGCCAAGAACGGGCTTGGGGGAGGTGGGTCATTTGGTGCCAGCCGGGATGTTCAGAAGCGTCGGGGATAGCGAGAGGTTGTTTGGAGTAGTAGATTTGCATGAAGATGTCATCGCCGGAGATAGTGAGGGGGATGCGGGTGCTGGTGGGGTCTGAGTCTGGGGGGAAGCCGCGGGCGGCGACGATTTCAAGATAATCTTGGCGACGGATGAGGAGGGAGGCGCGGTCATAGCCGACGAGATTGTTGAGGTTATTGAGGATGAGGCCGAGGACCTCTTCTAATTGGAGGGTACCGGAGATAGCGCGGCCGATTTCATACAGTTTTTCAGATAGACGGCGGCGTTTGGCTTCACGGCGGTAGAGGTTGGCATTTTGGACAGAGATAGCGATTTGGTCAACGAGGGATTGGAGCATGGAGATACTATCTTCATCGAAGGCGTGGGAGTGGTAGCTTTGGATGTTGAGGACGCCGAGGGGGCGTTTACCCATACGGAGGGGGAGGGCTAATTCAGAGCGAATGTTATCACGAAGATAGGGGTGGTGGGGACTGTTGGTTTTAATTTCATCGACGTAGACCGTATCCATATTAGCGACAGCTTGACTAATGGTGGTATCGCTATCAATGGGAATAGGGGGGGAGGGATGGTCTTCGAGGGGGAAATCTTCGGCTTCGGTGCGCATGATAAGTGCTTGTTCATTTTCGGTAAGGGTAAAGACACCGACATAGGCGTAGCCGAATTGAGATTTAATGAGTTCAGCGACTTGTTCGAGGAGGATATCGATTTGGAGGATAGAGGTGATGCGTTGGCCGACGGCGAAGCTGGTAGCGAGTTGTTTATAGAGGTATTCTCGTTTACCGTTGGCTAATTTGAGTTCTTCTTGGATTTGGAACAGTTCATCACGGCGATGGCGGGCGCGGCGATTAGAGAGGGTGACCCATTCGAGGGCGGCGGACCATTCGTTGGTGGAGAGGTAGCTGCCGAGGGCGATGAAGAAGTTAACGACGAGACTACCGGTGAGGACTTTGATGTTGTCGATATTAAATTCGCCGGCGAGGATGAGGCCGAGGCTCATGAGGGCGGCGGAGGCGCCCCAAATGTAAAGACTAGCGATAGGAGTGATGATGGTACTACTGACGAAGATAAAGAAGGTGAACAGATAGTAGATGAGGGTTAATTCAGAGGACCAAAAGACGGCGAAATAGAAAGCGAGAAGGACGAGATGGCCAATAATAATTAGCCAACCGGCTTGTTCTGGTTTTTCATTAAGAGATAGGCGGCGAGCGCTAAAAAAAAGTGAGAGAGAGGTAAAGAAGATAATAGAGAAGGCGGCAATTGGGTTGAGGATACGAGGCGTATAGGCGCCAATAATGATTGGTACGCTAATTAAAGTCATGAAAGCCAAAGCACTCGGCATAATGAGGCTGATAGCATCAGAGCGTAATTGGCGTGAGTAGGAGTTATCCATGATAAATAGTGAGTAGCCTGCGCTTATTAATCGACTTTCTATGTGTAAAAAAGATAGTTAATAACAATTAATTGCTTGGTTGGTGGGGATAATTACCCTTAAACAAGCAACAACAGTGGGTTATTCGTCTATACACCTTCTCTATTATAGTACAGGTAAAGAATAAATTCTACAAATAAAAGTGATTTTTGCGTGAATGGTTTATCATACATTTATACAGAGTATATTTTGAGAGTGTAACCGAGATAATGTAGAGTGGAAAGTTCCTCATGCTGTCAGATTATAAGTGGATTCCGGCGAAGGCCGGAATGACAGCGGTTTGGGTTGTTTACTATAGTTTATTGACTAGAGCTTCCCGGAAGGTTTATGGAAATATTAGCGTGTGAGGCAACCTTCCGGGAAGATTTAGATTTACGGATAGTCGTTAGGATTAGATCCAGACAGGCTCTTGGTATTGGCCGAACGCTTCGCGGAAGACGTTGGTGATTTCGCCGAGGGTGGCATACGCTTTGACCGCATCGAGGATATAGGGCATGGTGTTAGCGGTACCCATAGCGGCTTGGCGTAAGGCGTTGAGCGTGGCTTCGACTTGTTCGTTGTCACGTTCTTCGCGGAGGGTGTTGAGGCGATTGACTTGTCGATTATAGCCATCGGGGTCCATGGCGAGGATAGGGATGCGCATATTTTCATCGTCGGCGAAAGCGTTGACGCCGATGACGTTACGGACACCGCTATCGACTTGGCGTTGGAATTCGTAGGCGGCGTTGGCGATTTCGGTTTGGTAGAAGCCTTTGTCGATGGCGGGGAGGACGCCGCCCATATCTTCGACCTGTTGCCAGTAGGCGTAGACTTGTTGTTCGATTTTGTTGGTTTCATGTTCGACGAAGAAGGAGCCAGCGAGGGGGTCGACGGTATTGGCGACGCCACTTTCTTCGGCGATGATTTGTTGGGTGCGCATGGCGACTTTGACGGCGTGTTCGCTGGGGAGGGCGAGGGCTTCGTCCATGCTGTTGGTGTGGAGGCTTTGGGTGCCACCGATGACGGCGGCGAGGGCTTGGATGGCGACGCGGACGATGTTATTTTCTGGTTGTTGGGCGGTGAGGGAGACGCCGGCGGTTTGGGTGTGGAAGCGGCAGAGCCAGGAGCGGGGATTTTTAGCGCCGAAGGTTTCACGCATTTCGCGGGCCCAGATGCGGCGGGCGGCGCGGAATTTGGCAATTTCTTCGAAGAAATCGTTATGGCAATTGAAGAAGAGGCTGAGGCGGGGGGCGAAACTGTCGATGTCGAGGCCACGGTCGAGGGCCCAGCGGACGTATTCGAGGCCGTTGCCGAGGGTAAAGGCGAGTTCTTGGGCGGCGGTGGAGCCAGCTTCACGGATATGGTAGCCGCTAATGGAGATAGTGTTCCATTGGGGCATTTCGTTGGTACCGAATTCGATGGTATCGGTGACGAGGCGCATGGAAGGTTCGGGGGGGAAGATGTACTCTTTTTGGGCCATGTATTCTTTGAGAATGTCGTTTTGGAGGGTGCCGCGTAGTTTAGCGCGGGGGACGCCTTGTTTTTCAGCGGTGGCGATGTACATGGCCCAGATGATGGGGGCGGGGCTGTTGATGGTCATACTGGTGCTGACTTTGTCGAGGGGGATACCATCGAAGAGGAGTTCCATATCTTTGAGGCTACTGATGGCGACGCCGCATTTGCCGAATTCGCCGAGGGCGGCGTCATCGTCCGTATCGTAGCCCATGAGGGTGGGGAGGTCGAAGGCGACGGAGAGGCCCATGTTACCTTGGTCGAGGAGGTATTTGTACCGTTTGTTGGTTTCTTCGGCGGTGCCGAAGCCAGCGAACATGCGCATTGTCCATGGTTTACCACGGTAGAGGGTGGAGTGGACGCCGCGGGTGAAGGGGTATTCGCCGGGGTTGCCGAGATCTTCGGTGTAGTCGAGGTCGGCGACATCGAGAGGGGTGTAGAGGCGTTTAATCGGTTCGCTAGAGGTGGTTAAAAATTCTTTTTTACGTTCGGGAAAACGGGAAAGGGTTTTATGGAGGGTTGTTTCCTCCCATTTGTCGAGATTGTCAGCCATTTCGGCTAATTTTTTCTTGTCATACATGCGCTATGCTCCTTAGAAAATCCAAGTTTAGGGTAAAAAGTGGTATTTTATATTATACCGTTAATGAGGGGAAGAGGGAAGAGGGGAAGTTTGTGTGTTAGAATAGCAGAAAATATTGTTTATTGTAGGCAGTCGATCGGAACCATCTAGACAAGTGGATGAAAGTATTGATGTTGCGGACAGTTTTGGGGAAAGATGGTTTCGAGGGGCTGATTAGAGTGCAAACTAAATAATCTAGAGTGGGACGTTTCTCATGCTGTTAGATTAGGAGTGGATCCCCGCTTTCGCGAGGATGACAGCCCTGATCGGGCTGTAAATGGTTATTGACATAAGAAAAACGGACAGCATCTGCACAGGAATGACAGCGTTCTGGGTTATTGGTATTACAGTCTACTTATCTTGGAGAAAATAGAGTTATGGCGAAAATATTTGCATGTCCATCATGTCAGGCACCGTTAGAATTGCCTGATGATAATGCCCCATTGGTTACTTGTTCGTATTGTACCAATTCGGTAATTGTTCCAGAAGATTTACGAGAAAAGCCAGCCACGGAAGTGGGTGGGTTTGGTCAAGCGACGGCGTTTACTGTAGGTGGTGATGGCAATTTACAGAATATGGTAAGAGGGGTGGCACGAATTAAACAGCTGATTAAGCAAGGGGATAGGGCGTCAGCGATTGCAACGTATCAAGAAAGTTTTGGCGTGGATCGAATGACGGCGGAACAAGCGGTTGAGCAATTGGCAACAGGTCAGGCGGTTGTTTTTAATCAAGCTGATTTCAGCGCAGCTATGAGTGAAATAGGGGTTGATTTAAACAGGATGAGCCAAAGCAGAGGTGGTGGCAGGGGGGCAAGTTGTTTAATCATTATGTTGGCTTTGTTAGTTATATTAGGGGTAGGGGCGGGGGCAGTTTTTGTGTTATTGCCGCAAGAGATGGGAAATATGGGGTTGGGAGAAAGTGTCGTTAGCCCTATTGTTGTCTCTTTTGGTGGTGAGGGGAATGGGAACGGTCTGTTTGAAGATGCGCGCTATATAGGATTAGATGGGCGGGGGTATGTTTATGTTGGTGAATATGATGGGGGACGGATTCAGGTATTTGAGAAGGATGGGACATTTGTGGGGCAATGGTTTTTACCTGATGATGATATTATTTTGCGTGGTATGACGGTTAATCCTGACGGGGTACTTTATGTTGTTTATGGGGGGGATCTTCATGTGTATGATGGTTTGAGTGGCGAGTATAAGGAACAGATTCCGTATGAAGATGGTTTTGATGATGTGTATTGGAGTTCGGATAATCGTTTGTTGTTGTCGTGGTCACGGTTTGATGATCATATTATTCGGATGAGGCCGAGTGGTGAAGAGGAGTTGAAGATTGAAAATGCGATTAGTAGCCAAACGGATGAGAATGAAAATTTGATGCGAGTGGCGGCTGATGGGTCTGGTAATATTTATGTGGCGGCTGGTTCGGCGGAAACGGTGTTTAAGTTTGATCGGGAGGGTAAATTTGTGACGCGGATTGGGGGGCCGGGTCGGGAGGGGGGATTGTTTAGTGCGATTGGGAGTATTGAT
The DNA here is from genome assembly GCA_035459145.1 of Anaerolineae bacterium. Lineage (GTDB taxonomy): Bacteria > Chloroflexota > Anaerolineae > Promineifilales > Promineifilaceae > DATHYN01. The sequence goes on from DATHYN010000439.1 coordinate 22,655, forward strand.
GTTGATCGGCAGGGGAATGTTTATGTGAGTGATATTGATGGGATTGAGGTGTTTGATGGTAACGGCCGTTATCTCAGAACGATAGATGTTGGTGGTGTCGCGCGTCAGATTCGTTTTACAACGGATGGGGAGATGTGGATTATTACCAGTGAGCAAGAAGTGCAGCAGTGGCGGTTGGATGAGTAGATGTTGAGGAGGGATTGTCGAACTCAGGTTTTGTAGGTGGTGCGATTTAGCAAATCGCACCACCTATAGGGGGTTAATTGCCGTTGACGAGGGTAAAGGTGAAGAGGCCGACTTCGTTGGAGTCTTGGTAGTAGCTGGCGTTGGGTTCGAGGATGTTGAGGTTGGCGCCGCAGGAGAGGGTACGGAGGCGGTAGAAGCGGTTGAGGTCTGGGGCCCCGGTGGCGTTGGGGTCGTTGGTGGTGGTGGTGAGGTCATCGAAGATGGAGGTGAGGAGGAGGCGGGGGTTGCGGACGAAGTAGGGGGTGGCACTGCGGTAGAGTTGGTAGCCACAGTTGGTATCGGTGGCGGACCAGGCGAGGTTGGCATCGGTGATGGGGGTGGGGGTGGGGAGGGTGATGGCGAGGGGGGCTGAGGTGCTGCCGGGGGTACGGAGGGGGCGGCTGGCGATGAAGTCGCCGACGAGGGTGAATTGTTGGCCGGTGGGGGTGATGCTGAGTTCTTGGTAGGTGCCGCTGATGGTATTGCCGTGGTTGATGACGTCACCGGTGATGGTGATGTAGGTGGTGAAGGTTTGGTTGTCGATGGTTTCGGGGAAGGGGCCAGAGGTGAGGGCGAAGGTGTCGGTGGGGGTGCCGGTAGCGACGAAGTTGCCGGTGAGGGTGGCGGGGATGTTGTTGAGGGCGCTACAGGTGATGCAGAGGGTGGCAGTGATGGGTTGGGAGCCGGTGTTGGTGGTGGCATTGATGAAGAGGCCGAGGTCGGCGAAGCCGAAGGTGAGCATGGAACCACGGTAGAGGCCGTTGATGACGTTAGGGTCGAGTAGATTTTGGGGGGCAGATTGTTGGCGCATGGCGTCAACGATGGTGGTGAGTTTGGCTTCATCGGAGGGGGAGAGGGAGAGGGCTTGGGCGAGGAGAGTGGCTTTGTGTTGGTCATATTCGGTTTGGAGGGTGAGGGGGATTGTTTTGCCATCTTGTTTGAAGCTGTTTATTTGGGCTTGGAGGTTGTTGAGATGGAACTCTTGGACACCGCGGGAGCGCGTGTGGAGGTTGACCTCGATATCGGTGATTTGGTCAAAGTCGAGGTCGGTGTTGAAGATGGAGTTTTTGTTGAAGCGGAGTTCCCAACCGGTGGTGACGGCGCTGAGAAGGGTGAAGCCATCGGTACTGTTGCCACCGACGCCATTGACGGCGGCGTTCATGGGGACGGTGACACGGGCGCCGGTGGGGAAGCCGGCCGGCGTGGCATCGCCGACAAAGTGGGGGGCGGCGGGGGCGTATTGGGTGGTGGTGAGAGGGCTGCCTTGGCCGCCCGTTTGGCGAATGTAGGAGGAGAGGCCATCGTGGATAAGGCGGATGCGAGGGGGGCCATCGGAGTAGGTTTGGTTGGTGAGGATGTTGAGAGAGACGCCGCCAGAGCAGAGCGGGCTGGTGGTACAGTTGGCGCTGTCATCGCCGACGAGGGGGTCGATGCGGATGTTCCAGACACTGCCATCGTAGAATTGTTCGAGGGGGGTGTTGAAGCCGAATTGGATGTCGTTATCGGTTTGGGTTTCGGTGTTGAGGAATTCTTGGAAGAGACAGCCACGGAGGGTGGGGATTTGGGGGGCGGTGGTGAAGGGGCCGGCGCATTCGGCCCGGGTGGGCCAGTTGTTGGCGAGGGGGTCGACGGTGAAGGGGAGGAGGGTGAGGAGGTAGGGGTCGGTGAGGCCGAGGAAATCTTCAGCGAGGGAGTAGTTGTAGACGGTTGAGTCGCCGTTGTAGACGATTTGGCCGTGGAGAGTGTCTAGACCTTCGAGGAAGGTCCGGACTTCTTGGGTGGTGCGGGCGGTGTAGAGGTCGTTGTAGGGGATGAGGCTGGGGTCGAGGAGTTCGTATTCGAGCGCTTTGGCGGTGAGGTAGGCGGAGTGGAGGAGAAACTCGAAGTCGACGGCGAATTGGGAGCTGGTGCTATCGTAGATGAGGCGGTAGGCGGGTTTATTGAAGTAATCTTGGTAGGCGTCGGTGTCGTCGATATGGGCGGAGAGGAGGGTTTGGTATTGGAGGATGAGGGTGTTGTGGTCGATGAAGACGGCGTTGAACTCGGCCTGAGCGATATCCCGTTCGATAAGGGCGTCGCTTTGGTCGAGGAGGAGTTGGCGGATGGTGGCGGCGCTATCGGCACCGATGATGGCGGCGTCGGCCTCGGCTTGGCGGAGGAGTTGGCGTGATTCGTATTGGGCGATCGCTTCTAAATTGGGATTACTCACTTTTTCTTCGGTTGAGCCACGGGTTTGTTCGGCGGCTATTTCGACGGCGGCGGTGACGGAGGTTTCGACATAGGCTTCGGATTTGACGGAAGCGCTGTTATTGAAAGGGTTGGTGCTGGCTTCGGTTTCGATGCTGACTTTGTAGCCGGCGGTGACGGCGGTGGTTAAGCTTTCGCGGGCGGATTGGGTGTCGGAGGTGAAGGTGGTGTTGATGGTTTGGGTGGCGTTTAGTTTGCCGATTTGTAATTGGGCTAAGGAGATGTCGTTGGCGGCGCCGAGGGTAATGGAGATAGTTTGGCCGGCACGTTCTTCTTCGATAGCGATCAGTTGGGAGATATTTTGGATACGTTGGGTGGCTAAGTCGACATTTTTGGCGGCGGCGACGACGGTGGAGAAGCTGGCGCCCATGGCGCCACCGTCACAGCTAAGGGCGGCGGCGGAGAAGTCGTTGGTACCACACAGTTCGATGAGTTGGTCAACATATTCAGATTCGAGGTTATCGAGTTCGAGGTCCATGATGGCGGTGCTGTCTTCGTAATCTAGTTGGGCGTTGCGGGCGGCTAGTTCGGAGGCTTCGGCTTGTTCGAGGGGGAGGTTGGCGGCGCCGAGGGTGCGGTTGCGCATGTCGACATAGGCGATGCGGGGGACGTAGAGGTTGCGGTAGCCGAGGGGGTTGTTGGAGCTGCGGAATTCGGTGGCCATGAGGTCTAAGCGTTCGATGGCTTGGCTCATTTCGGGGCCGAAGTTGGCGTTCATGACGGCAGCGGGGTTGGGGTTGGGTTGGGCCCAGAGGTAGAAGAGGGCGGCATTCTTTTGTTGTTTATCGTATTCAGTTTCGAGGCGGTTAATGGCGGTGTCGAATTGGCCGAGGAGGCGATAACGTTGGGCGATATCGGCGGCGACTTCGGCTTGGCGGCGGGTGGCGATGGCGAAAAGTTCGAGGTCATCGGTATCGGTGTCGTTGCCGGGAGGGGGAATGAAGCCATCGGCGTCGCCGTCGGTGTAGTAATCGCTGACGGTGGTGCGGAGGATGGGGGGGCCGTTGTAGTTGGGGACGGTGGTGGGGGGGAGGGGGCGATTGGCGGCGCGGGCCATGTTAAGGGTGACAAGTTGGAATTGGGCGTAAGCGTATTCCATTTGCTCGATTTCATTGGCGATAATTTCTTCGCCATCGAGAAGTTGGTTGTAGAGGTTGAAACGGACGGCATCGGCATAAAATTCGTTGCCGTAGAGGACAAACATGTAGTTTTGTTCGCGTTGGGCGGTGATGGTTTCGATGATGGCGTTGAGACTGGCGGGTGAGGTGCCGGGGGTTTCATCTTGGTACGCTTCTTCCCAAGCGTCGAGATGGGCGTGGCGGAGGGTGTTGTAGACATCGAAGGGGGAGATGTAGATTGTTGAGGTGAGAGGGCAGGTAGGGCCATAATCGGGTTGTAGGGTGGTGAGGGTGGAGGTGAGAGAGGTAGTTAGTTGGTTGAAGTTGGCGCAACCACGGTAGAAGAGAGAGCCGTTGTCGTAGGTGAGGTAAGTGTCGTGGATGTCGGGGATTTGGGTAATGGCGACGCCGTAATCGGTTAAATCGGTGGTGCGGAAGTTTTGGCCGAGGGTGAGTTCGACGGTACCTTCGCGGGCGAGTTCGTAGGCGCCGATATCGCAGAAGGGGAGGTAGGTGGTGGGGCGACGGGTGCCGTTTTGGCTGGTGGTGACAGCCCCGTTGTTGCAATTGCCGGCGTTCATGGCGGGGCTGCCGAGGGGGCGGTTGG
>DATHYN010000440.1:0-25042 GCA_035459145.1 Anaerolineae bacterium
TCGAACAATACCAAAACCAACTCATTCACACCCTCCAAATCCACGCCCTCCAACAACGCTACACCCGCCAACAACAACTCACTTGGTACCTCAACACCGCCGATTACGGCAATTTCGCCTTCGGCATCGACGCCGCCGCCCAAATCTACTTTGACCAAACTGCCAGCGACCTTACTCTCGCTCAAGCCGCCACCCTCGCCGCCATCAGCGCCGGTCGTCTCACCGATCCCTACGCCAATCCCGACCTCACCCGCATCCAACGTGAATACATCCTCATCGGTCTCACCCAAGCTGGTGTCATCAACAACGAAACCTACCTCGATGCCAAATTCGCCCCCCTCGGCCTTGTCCCCCTTCCCCCCTCCACCGCCCTCCCCATCGCCCCCCACTTCAGCCAACAAGTCCAAAATGAGCTCATCGAACGCTATGGCGTCCGCCCCCTTCTCGAACAAGGCTGGCGCGTCTACACCAGCCTCGACCTCCCCCTCCAACAACAAGCCGAATGTGTCATGAACACCCACCTACGTCGCCTCCAAGCTGTCGGCAGCGGTGCCCCCGCCGTCGATGAAATCGCCAGCTGTCCCGCCCTCGCCCACCTCCCCCCCCTCCCCCCAGCCGACATCGGCCGCGACCACCAAGTCACCAATGGCGCTCTCCTCGCCCTCGACCCCACCAACGGTACCATCCTCGCCCTAATCGGCAATCTCGACCCCGACCCCGACAGCCCCAATATCCCCTTCGACCAACCGCGCCAACCCGGCACCCTCTGGCAACCACTCGTCTATCTCACCGCTCTCAGCCAAGGCTACAGCCCCGCCACCATGATTCTCGACATTCCCACCACTTACACCACCACCGCCGGCACCACCTACACCCCCGATAACGCCGATGGCCTCTTCCACGGCCCCCTCCGCCTCCGCCCCGCCCTCGGCCAAGGCTACCTCGCCCCCGCCGTCCAACTCATAAACTGGGTCGGCCCCGTCAACGTCGCCCAAACCGCCACCAACCTCGGCATCCAACTCCCCCCCAACGAAGACGCCTTCAACCTCACCTCCCTCGCCCAAGGCTCTCCCGCCACCCTCGCCGACCTCAGCTACGCTTACGCCACCCTCGCCAATAACGGCCAAATGACCGGCCGCCTCGACCCCAACACCACCGGTGAAAAACCAACCACTATCCTTCGCATCGAAGACCAAAACGGCCGCATTCTCTATGATTACACCCGTGACGAACAACAAACCCGCCGCATCCTCGCCCCCGAACTCGCCTACCTCCTCAATGATATCCTCGCCGATGCCAACATCCGCTGCCCCTCCCCCTTCTGTAACGCCACCCTCAACCTCCCCGACCGCCGCCCCGTCGCCGTTAAAACCGGCACCACCACCACTGGCCAAGATGCTTGGACCGTCGGCTACACACCCGACTTCCTCCTCTCTATCTGGCTCGGCAACACCGACAACAGCCCGATGACCGGCATCACCGGCCTCAACGGCCCCGCCCCCATCTGGCGCGCTATCACCAGCTGGCACACCCACAACACCCCGATTCAACTATGGTCCCGCCCCACCACCCTTGTCGAACGCACCGTCTGTCGTGACTCCGGCCTACTTCCCACCGAATACTGCCCCACCATCCGCGATTATTTCATTCCCGGCACCCTCCCCACCGCCTTCGATACCATCTATCGCCCCTTCCGCATCAACCGCGAAACCGGCCGTCTCGCCACCATCTACACCCCGCCCGAACTCATCGATACCCGCATCTACCAAGTTTATCCCCCAGAGGCCGATGACTGGGTCGCCGCCCAAGGCATCCCCCAACCGCCCACCGATTACGACACCATCATCCCCCCACCACGCACCACCGACCAAGTCGCTATCTTTACCCCCGAACCATTCGCCTACGTCCGTGACCAGATTGATATCATCGGCAACGCCAACATCGACGGCTTTGCCTATTACCGTTTAGCCTATTTTGCTGGGCTAGATGCCGTGGATGTTCAAATTTTAGTGGATCAAGTACGCGCTCCTCAGCAAGAGGCGGTTCTGGGTACCTTAGATGTCAGCGAGATGAGTGGTTTGTATACGTTGTTGTTGACGGTGGTGGGGGAAAACGGCCGTTTTACCGAAGTCAGCACCCACATCGTCGTTGACAATGACCCCCCCCAAATCACCCTCACCGCCCCCCTCCCCGAAGAACGCATCGCCGTCCAGCGCCGCTCCTTCACCCTCTCCCCCACCATCGACGAAAACACCGACCTCAGCCGCGTCGAATTCTACCAAGATAACGACACCCAACCCTTCGCCACCCGCTTCTCCCCACCCTACACCCTCGATTGGCCCATTCCCGGCATCGGTTGTCACACCTACCACGCCCGCGCCTACGACCGCGCCGGCAACCAAGCCTCTACCCCCCCCGTCAACGTCTGCTTCGTCTCTTGGGCCGGCTAACCAAACAACCATGACAACCTATAACTAACCTGAATTCGACAATCCCCCTCCCTCCCCCCCAACGTCATTTCGAGCGCAGTTCAATCCGCCCCTCCCTCGGCCAACCCCACCCCTAAATCAAGGATTGAACGAAGTCGAGAAATCTACCCTAACAACACCCTAACCAACACTCACATCGGCTTGATCAATTATCGAACTCAGGTTATCTAGTTTAATACCCTCAAATAACCTCTAACTCCTTCCCTACCTTCTCAAAAATTGCCAACGCCTGCTCCAAATCACCCCCATCATGCGCCGCTGTATTCATCACCCGAATCCGTGCTGTCCCTTGCGGCACTGTCGGATAAGCAATCGCCATCGCAAATACACCCTCTTCATACAAACGTTGACTAAATTTCTGCGCTAAGGGCGCTTCCCCCAGCATCACCGGCACAATTGGCGTCATCGTATGCCCCGTATCAAATCCTAACTTTTGCATACCTTCTTTAAACACCTTCCCATTATGCCATAAACGATCCACCAACTCTGTTGACTCTTGTAAAATCTTAACCGCCTCCAAACAAGCCGCCGTATCCGGCACCGTCAACGCGCTCGAAAACAGGAAAGGACGCCCCCGTTGCCGTAACCAATCAATAATCTCTTGCTTACCCGCCACCAATCCCCCCATAACCCCAAATGCTTTACTCAATGTCCCCACTTCAATATCAACCTTGCCATGCAGGCCAAAATGATCAACAATTCCTCGGCCACCCCGCCCTAAAACCCCTTCCCCATGCGCATCATCCACCATCAACATAATCCCATACTCCGCCGCCACCTCGTACAACTTATCCAATGGCGCAATATCCCCATCCATACTAAATACCCCATCCGATACGATCAAACGCCGATTATACTCCGTCGTCTCCTCAATTTTCTGCCGCAAATCATCCATATCATTATGCGCATACGCCACAATCTTCGCCCGACTCAACCGACACCCATCAATAATGCTCGCATGATTCAACCGATCCGAAAAAATCACATCGTCACGACTCATCAACGCGGGAATCACAGCCAAATTCGCTGTAAAACCACTTTGCAAGGTAATACACGCTTCCGCCCCTTTAAAATCGGCCAACGCCTGCTCCAAATCCATATGTAAACGCATCGTCCCCGCAATCGTCCGCACCGCTCCCGGCCCCACGCCATACTTATCAACAGCCGCATGCACGGCCGTCCGAATCCGCTCATCATTCGCCAACCCCAAATAATTATTAGCACAAAAATTCAATAACTCCTTCCCATCAATCACCACTTTACCATCCATAGGCGATTCAATCGTCCGAATATTATTGTATAATCCTGCCGCTTTTAATTCATCTAACTGTTCGCTAATCCAGCTTGTATCAGCCATTATTTATTCTCCTTCGATAATCATTTTTTAAATAAACCCCGCCACAGCATCCCCTCAATACCTATTAATCTGTAAAACTATCTACCCTCCCCCCCTTCTTCTACATGCCTGTCGGGAAATCGAAAAACTTCGTCTCTAGTCCAAATTTATCAACTAAATGTGCGCCCAACGCCTGCACCCCCACCGTCTCCGTCGCATAATGTCCTCCAAAAATCACATTAACCCCATAATCAGAACCAGCCCAATAATTGGCATGTGACGTCTCCCCCGTCAAAAACGTATCGGCCCCTAACGCTTGCGCCGCTCCCACCTGATCCGCCCCAAACCCCGATAAAATAGCCAAGGTCTTAACCTGCGCTCTCCTGTTTCCCACAACTCGCGCTTGTGTATTTAACTTCGCTTCCACCTGCATCGCTAATTCACCAACGGTCACCCCCTCCCTTAACTCACCAATAACCGCCAATGGTGTTCCCCGTGGCGCGCACCACCACTCTCGTATTTCTACACCAAACATCTCTGCCAACACAGCATTATTACCAACCTCACTATGTGCATCTAATGGTAAATGTGCCGCGTATAAATTAACACCACTTTTCATCATTAAGCGCACTCGGCGCCCCAATGGCCCCGCAATCTTCTCCACCTCCCGCCATAAAATCCCATGATGCACCAATAACATATCCGCCCCCCACGCCGCCGCCGCCTCAATAACCGCTGGTGCCGAATCCACCGCCAACGCTATCTTCTTAATCTCATCATTATCCGTCTCCACCTGTAATCCCTGTGGCCCATAATCAGCAATCATCCCCACTTGCAAATATTCATCTAAATACGCAACTATATCATCCCGTTTCATTATCTTGTCCTCTACCGCTATCTACTTTTTACTTTCCAGCACGCTTAATAATCTCATCCCACCCCTCATCAATAATCCCCCACACCTGCTCAGCCATCCGCTCGTATCGTGGTCTTGTCTGTCCATAAGGGTCAGCTATATCAAATAACTCACCAATCATCTCGCTTAAACGAAAAATCTTCTCCGTATGCTCCCGAAACTCAAGGCTCAACCCTTCCACATGATTACGCGCCATGCACAAGACCAAATCAGCTTCTTCTATTAACTCCGCTGTTACCATCTTGGCTTGATGTCCGCTAATATCAATCCCATAAATATCAGCCATTACCTCTTGACTGTACTGCGCCGCTGGCCGTACATGCGCCGCCCATGTGCCCGCCGATAGGACATCCCAATCGACTAAACCCGTTTTCGCTAACCGTTGACGAATAAACCCCTCCCCCACGGGAGACCGACAAATATTAGCTGTACACACTACTAAAATCGAGGCCATAAGACAACTTCTTCAAAAGAGAAAGAGGCAAATTTGCCTCTTTCTCTCTTAAACTTAAAACTTACCGCAAATCAGGCAACAACACACCATAGGTCTGATCACGACGCCGATAAACAACATTAATATTATTATCTTCTTCATTATAAAACACGAAGAAGTCATGACCCAACAACTCCATCTGGTCAACCGCTTCTTCTGGTGACATCGGCATCACATCAAACCGTTTCCGCCGCATAATCACTTGCCCATCTTCATCCAAACCTTCTTCTTCAGCATCAAATGGCAATGGTTCCGCTTCAGCAAATAAATCAACCGCTTGGTTGTTCCCTTTGCGACGACGTTGCCGTAACTTACCCCGATACCGCTGAATCTGACGGTACAATTTATCCAGCACCCCATCAACGGCCGCAAACATATCATTCGTCCGTTCTTCGGCCCGCAAAATCGTCCCGTTACGATCACGCACCGTAATCTGGGCAATCTGCCGCTCAGATGCATTCCGTGCGTTTTGTGCTGATAAATCAACACGAACATCACTCACATGGGGCATGTAGCGATCGAGCTTGCTTGTCTTTTTCTCCACATAATTGCGTAAACGCGGTGTCAAGGACATATTATGTACAAAAATTGATAGTTCCATTGTCTTCTCCTTATGCTACCATTCGCTTTTAATAGTGGGTATTCGAATAGGTTGCTAAAATAATAGATAGTTGTGAAGCATTTTATTTGTCCGCTTGAGCCACACAGTAACCATAAATATCTCGCGCTCCAGCCTGAATTAAGCTTAGTGCTGCGGCTCGTAACGTCGCTCCGGTTGTATATACATCATCAATTAGCAAAATAGACCGTCCTTGGACTTTTTGTCTATCTGCTTGAAAAGCATCTTGCACATTTGTTTGCCGTGCACTTGCCTTTAGGCCAACTTGTGATTGGGTATCACGTTGGCGTTTTAATGCCTTTGTCGCTAATGGCACTTGAATACTCGGCGCTAATTTCTTGGCGATTAATTCCGCTTGATTATATCCCCTGCTTTTATAACGCTCTTTATGCAAAGGAATCGGGACAAGCACATCAACTGCCACCGCCCATTTTGCCCACGCTTCATGCATCCAATCAGCCAAAACAGTGGCTAAAGCAAATTCATCTTCATATTTTAATTTATGAATAATACGGGGAACTGGCTCGACATAATGCACTGCTGCCCGCACTTGCTTAAGGGGCAACGGCCGTTCTTCACACAATCGGCATCGCTGCACACTACTCTTAGCCTGACGTCCACATGCCATACACAATGGATAATCAACCCAAGCTAACGATGCACGACAATCAGCGCACAGCATCTCCCCCACCCGGCCACACTGCGCACATTTTGGTGGCAACAAAAAATCAACAATACGACGTGACAAAATATGCCATCGCCTAGCAAATATGAAAGGGTCTGCCAACCAACACTTCCTTTTATCTTGTAAAAGAAATAATTTACCAACAAAAAATTAGTGAACTATTAACCACCCAAATTCTTCAACGCTGGGTTGCGTATCGCTTGCATAATTGCCGGACCTAACAACACCACGAAAATAGATGGGAAAATCAAAAATACCATCGGGAACAGCATCTTAACCGGTGCCTGTTGCGCTTTCTCTTCCGCCCGTTGCCGACGCTTAACCCGCATCTGCTCCGCCTGAATCCGCAACACCTTACCAACACTCACACCTAACTGCTCCGCCTGCAAAATCGATGCCACGAAACTAGTAATATCGGCTACATCCATCCGATTAGACATATCTTTCAACGCTTGCCGCTTCGTCTTACCCAACTGCATCTCTTGAATAACACGCCCAAAATCCTGGGCCAACGCATCATCCCACTTCTCATCTACCTTAGACATCGCCCCATCAAACGTCAAGCCCGCGTCTACACAAATCGTCATCAAATCCAATGCGTCTGGCAATTTTTTAACAATCGCTTGTTGCCGCCGATCAATCATCGATTTAATCAACATATGTGGCAAACCGACACCTAAACCACCAAAGACAAATGGCAAACCAATTCTCTGCAATGCCGACACCTCAAAACGAAATCCCATTAAGATGCCGATACCCCCTAACACCAAACCCAGTACCCCAGAAATTGCCCACAACTCGGCCGCCGACATATTCCGTGGACTACCCGCCAACTCAATCCGCCGCGTCGTACTCTCTAATGCTTCCTGCGGTGTAAACCGTGTAATAAAATCCGCTAACTTCCGAATCGTCGGCACCAACACCCGCTCACTAAAGCCCAATGTCAATTCAATCTCTTCAATTGACACCGCTTCCTCACGCGCCGCAAAATCCTCAATCCGATCCGATAACGGATCACCCTCGGAACGCCGTAACAAAACAATGGCCACAATCACCCCCACCACCGCCACCAATACGCCAATACCCATTAAGACTTCTGTTGTCATTTTCTCTGAACCTCCGTATTATTCACTCGGCCAATCCAGCCAGTAAACAGTAACCCACTCTCTTTCTGCCACCATTAAACTTCAATATCAACAATCCGTTGAATCGCATAACCACCAGCGGCAATCATCATTAACGCCGTCCCCACAATTAACCAACCACACGGTAAAATACCCGGTATAATAAATGGTGGCTCTTCCACAAATAATTCCATAATATAATCAGGATTAATCATATAAAGGACCAAACCCAACAAAATCGGCAACACCGTGATAATCCAACCAGATGCCCGCCCTTGCGATGTCAACGTTCGAATCTCACCTTTAATACGTACCCGTTCCCGAATCGTAAAACTAATAATATCTAAAATCTCAGCTAAGTTACCACCAACCTCACGCTGAATATTAACCGCTGTTACCACCAAATCAAGATCCTCACTAGGAATCCGGCGCAATAAATTGTTCAACGAATCTTCCAACGTCAAACCTAAACGTACTTCCTGCACCACACGCTCAAACTCTTTCGACACCGGTGGCGATAACTCCGTCGCAATCGCTTCCATCCCTTGCAATACACTATAACCAGAACGCAACGAATTAACCCACAAGTTTAATGTATCACCCAATTGCTCATCAAAAGATCGTAACCGTTTCGTTCCCCGACGATTAATCATAAAATTTGGCAACCGATTCCCAATCACCAAACCTACCACTGCAAATACAGGCCCCGCAGCAAAATAACCACCAACCGCACCACCAATCGTCGCTAACACAATAATCCCAATATACTCACTCACCCGCAAACCCGCATCAGCCCGTGATATCTTCTGCTTCATCCCCACGAAGAAACTCCGCTCCGATATACTCTTATCTACCCGATCAGCAATATCATCAGTAGATGTATTTGCATATTCATCAGCAACTTCATCAACATACCCCCGCCCCACAAATTCTTCCAAACGACTATCAACGGATGTCCGTCGACTCGTTACAAAGGCGACAACCATTCCACCTAATAAGAATACAACAACCCCACCTACTAATAAATACAGTGGATTCATGCTACCATCTCCTTAATAATCACACACCTCTACTTTGTCCCCTACTTACCGAGCAAAGTATTATCGTGGCTTGTCACCACGCCCTTGACGCCACTACTTTTTGACAAACCACTCACGCTCACCTAACGGCCGCGCCCAATACCAAAAATAGCTGGTGATAACGATATACCATGTGACTTAATCCGATCCATAAACCGTGGCCGCAAACCGGTTGGCCGTAAGCGACCAATCACCTTGCCATTCTCAAACCCAGTTTGCTCAAAACGGAAGATCTCCGACATCGTGATAACATCACCTTCCATCCCCTGAATCTCAGTAATCGACATAATTTTCCGCGTCCCATCTTTCAACCGTGATTGCTGCACAATCAAATCAATCGCTGACGCCATCTGCTCCCGAATAGCCCGGTGGGGGAGCTCCATACCAGCCATCATACACATCGTTTCTACACGAGATAACATATCCCGTGTATTGTTAGCATGAGCTGTTGTCATACTGCCATCATGACCTGTATTCATCGCCTGGAGCATGTCTAACGTTTCCCCACCCCGGCACTCACCAACAATAATCCGGTCAGGCCGCATACGCAAGGAGTTAATCACCAAATGCTGAATCGACACTTCACCTCGGCCCTCAACATTCGGTGGCCGCGATTCCAATGTCACCACATGCTCCTGTCGTAACTGCAACTCAGCCGCATTCTCAATCGTCACAATCCGCTCATCATCCGGAATAAAACCAGACAAAATATTCAACAATGTCGTTTTACCCGAACCAGTACCACCCGATACCACTAAATTTAACCGCGCAATCACACATGCCCGTAAAAACTCCACCCCTTCCGGTGTCACCGTCCCAAACTGTACTAAGTTATCAATCGTTAACGGCACCTTGGAGAAAATACGAATCGTCAACGCCGCCCCATGAATCGCAATCGGTGGAATAACCGCATTCACCCGAGAACCATCTGGTAAACGCGCATCCACCATCGGTGAACTTTCATCAATACGCCGACCTAACGGCGCCACAATCCGATCAATAATCCGCATCAAATGATCATTGTCTTCAAATACAATCTCACTCAATGACAATTTACCTTTGTTTTCCACAAAAATCTTTTTCGGCCCACAAACCATGATTTCCGACACATCATCATTGGTCAAAAACCCTTCTAACGGCCCAAACCCCAAAATCTCAGCTACAATTTGCTCAAACAACTCCCGCTTTTCCGTCCGCGTCATCACAATCTGTTCTTCAACCAACATCGTCTCAAACATCTCTTGAATGCTACGTCGCACCTCGGCCGTTTGTGAGACATCCATGCTCGGATCCAACTCCGCAATCAACTTATGTTGAATCCGTACCTTTAAGTCAGCATACGCATCCCCCCGATTACTTGATGTAGGGGATGCCCGTTTAACCCGCAATTCCTGCAACTTTGCATTAGAATCTCGATCTCCCCCTTGACTTTTCTCTAACCGTTTTAGCAAAGACATCTTATCACATACCCCTTACAAACTTATGATTTTAAATAAACGATTGTTCTAACTTCTAACAATATTCTACGATTAACAAAAATAAAGTTTATTCATTACCGCCGACCAAATAAACGACCAAACCGAGACGAATCAGCCTGTTTCGCTTGTTGATCCTCTTCTTCTACCGCCTCCACAAGCCCCAACTCTTCTAATAATCGTTCCGCTAATTTGATCAATGCTTCCGCCACTGGCTTCTTCTCAAACTGTCCCACCACCAATGGTTTACCACGATTCACCGACTGATTGACCGATTGCTCATCATCAGGCACCGTGCCCAAAACCGGCTTCTTCAACGTTTTAGCAATATCTGTTACCGAAATCATCGCCTTCCGTGATGCTCGATTCACAACCAACATCAGCTTCTTCGGCGCATAATCTAACTCTTCTGTCAAATCAAAGAACCGGCTTGTATTCGTTAAACTCGGTAAATTCTGCTGTGTTACCACTAAAATCCGATGGGACAAATCCAACATCATCAATGTCCGCTCATTCAAATCTGAACTCGTGTCAATAATGATCACATCAAACATCTCACGTAGGCGATCCAATAAGCTTTCTACTTGCGCAACAGTGATTAAATCAGCCATCTCTGGCTTTGGCGGCGCTAATAACGCTTTCAAACCACTTTCATGTGTCGTCGCCACACTACTCACCAAATCAGTATCCATATCATCAATTCTACCCGTGATATCAATGACACTCGCCAATGGCTTTAAATTAAGCATCACGGCCACATCCCCAAACTGAAAACTACCATCAACAACAATGACACTGTAACCTTTATTTGACAAGGACACACCAAGATTAATCGCCACTGTTGAACAACCCGTCCCCCCTTTTGGACTAAACACAGATACGATTTTACCATCTTTAGCAACTTGGGGTGTTACCCCCCCACTACCCGCTGGTCCCCCAGCTGGTGCCTGTGTTACAACCACAGCCGGACGCATCTCATATACGCGCCGAATTGCACTTGTTAACTCATCCCCCGTAAATGGCTTCATCAAAAAGTCCCGCGCCCCAGCTAACATCGCCCGCCGCAAATAATCAGCTTCACTTTGCACCGACATAATGATAATTTGCGCTGTAGGAACCGCTTGTGAAATTGATTTGCTCGCACTGATCCCGTCCACCCCAGGCATATTGATATCCATCAATACAATATCAGGCTTATGCTTTTTAGCCATCTCAATTGCTTCATCACCACGGCCAGCTTGGCCAATGACTTCCACATCAGGCTCGAACTGTAATAACTTACGTACATTCTCCCGCGTATCCGGAAGATCATCTACAATCAAGACTCGAATTGTGTCGCTCATTGTTTCTCTTTTGTATGTCCTTGCTTAATGAATATTACCAATTTACCCATCTACTTCATAAAAGGAAGGGTTTTTGAAACTTTTATCTTTTCTTCCACTATCATCATACTATGATCAAAAATAAAGTCAAGAGGTTCCCCTATTTTTATCTCTAAATACTGATTTTCTTCTTGAAATCATAATATATTAGCTTGAGATCTTCAACCCTCCCCCCCCATTATCTATCTACGACGCCGCCGTAATCACTTGCCGCGCTATCGATTGCGTCCCTGTATACTCATAATAATTAGTCGCAGCATCCAAAAACGCGCCTAAATAATCTAATTTATCATCTGAAAAAGCGATCGCCCCTTGTAACGTTGATGTTACTTTTTGTGGCGTCAACCCACGTGACTGAACAATACTATTCATCCACCCCTGAGTCGCAGCTAAACTTGTCCGCAAAAAACCTAACTGCTCAGCATTACTTCCGCCAGGAATAACACCACTTAATTTCTGAAATGTCTTGTTCTGGCCTAATTGGGATGGATTCAGACCAGCTAACATCGTGCCCGCTTTCTGTGTGAAATCCGGTCCCAACGGAATTAACCCATCCACACAAATAAGCGCCATCATCCGCATCTTTGATGCCGATGAATACTGAACCAACGAAGACCGGAATTGCTCAACACTACCTGGAACACCATGTAACAAACCGAATGCTGCCACCTCGGCCCCTAATTTCACCGCCAAATCAATCGTTTGCACCGTATCCGCCTTAGGGGTCACTTTCGTCAAAAAGGACAAAAAACCAATTCGTTGGCCAACCTTGTTAGCCAACGCCGCCGCCGCCAACGCCATATCTGTGTTATCAACTGTTTTGTAAATCCACATCGCTTTTTGATAATTATTGCTCGGATCCGTATACAACTGCACCGCACGTTGCTTAATCGCCTCCACCCGCACTGGATCCGTTTCCCCACTCACATCACGCACCATCTCATCAAAATTTTGCCCCATCTGCCATTCCCCAGGCATCGCAAAATCTAACGCCTGCAATAAATAGGTTGTCACACTTGTCTGCGGCAACCCATCAACCAATTGATTAATTGGCTCTGTCCTCATCTTTAACATGCCCTTACACTCCTTATTAAATTACCATCACCAATATTATTGTCCCTATTGTAAATCTCTTGCCCTCTTTCGAGCAAACTTTGCTCTCATCATCTACTTTTTACCAAACATTGTCTCTCATGGAAACAATATGTTTTAAATGTTATAATTCACATCAATTATTATAAATTTTGGAGTAATTATGAAAGTATCTGTTATTATCCCTGTCTATAATGAACGGGAAACATTAATTGAAATTTTAGAAGCCGTTTTAGCCACAAAACTGGCTGATGAAATTCTCCTGATCGATGATGGATCTACCGACGGTACGCGCGATCTGTATCCTGAAGCCGAAAACCTCGATGATACTATCCGTGTCATTCTGATGGAAAAAAATATGGGCAAAGGAGCCGCCGTTCGCCGTGGCTTTGCTGAAGCAACCGGCGATATCTGGCTCATCCAAGATGCTGACCTCGAATACGACCCTCGTGACTACCCCGCTCTCCTTGACCCCATTAAAGAAGGTAAAACAGATGTCGTCTATGGCTCTCGCTTTCGTGGAGGCCCCACCAAAACAATGTTTTTCCTGCATATGCTCGGCAATAAATTTCTCACTCTCGTCGCCAATATTCTCTATAATACCATCCTCACTGATATGGAAACTTGTTACAAAGCGTTCCGCGCCGATATCCTTCGCGATATCCCCCTCCGCTCCAATGGGTTTGAAATCGAACCGGAATTAACTTCAAAAATCCTCAAACGCGGCCATCGCATCTACGAAGTTCCCATCTCCTACAACGGCCGTGAATTCGAAGAAGGTAAAAAAATCGACCCTTGGCGTGATGGCCCTAAAGCCCTTTACTATCTAATTAAATACCGCTTTGTCGATTAATCCCCTACCATTATGCCCCGCCACCCATTCTATCGCTGGCACCTACCTCTTATCACTCTCATTCTCATCGCTTTCTGGCTCCGACTGCCAAACCTCTTCCACAACAGCTATCACCCCGATGAAGCCCTATTTGCCAGCTGGGCTCGTCTCATCGGCACTTGGCAAGACCCAACCCTCCTGTCAACAACTGTCGATAAACCCCCTCTGCTCTTCTACACCCAAGCCCTTTTTCACTACATCACTGACCGCGCACCTTGGTTTGCTCGACTTCCCAACTTCATCACCTCCATTCTAACTATCCCTCTCCTCGCCCTCGGCGCCCGCCGCTGGCACCCCGCCTCCTCCCCCCTCCTCCCCCCCCTCTTCCTCGCCACCTCCCCCTTCGCCATCCAATTCGCCCCTTCCGCCTTCATCGACCCGTGGCTCACCTTCTGGCTCCTCGCTAGCATCATCGCCCTCACCACTCACCACCCCACCACCGCCGCCTTCACCTTCGCCCTCGGCCTCACCAGCAAATACCAAGCCGCCCTTTGGCTCCCCCTCCTCTTTTGGCTCTACCTCAACCAACCCGATAAATCCGCCCGCTATCACGCCCGCCTCCTCCTCGGCCTCCTCCCCCCTCTCCTCCTCTGGCTCCTCTGGCTCCACCTCCGCGACCTCACCCCCCTCTCCCTCTGGCAAAACCAATGGCAAAATTACGGCGGCGTCCGCCTCAGCTGGTCGTGGGAACTCCAACCCCGCCTCCTCGCTTGGCTCCGCCTGACCCCCTTCCTTCTCGGCCCCCCTCTTCTCCTCCTCTTCCTCCCCACCACCAAAACCACCACCACCACCACCACCACCACCGGCCTCGCCACCTTCACCCTCGGCTACTTCCTCCTCCACTGGCTCCTCGCTATCCCCACTTGGGACCGTTACCTCCTCCCGCTCGTCCCCTTCCTCGCTTTCCTCGCCGCTACCAATGGCTCCGCTCTCCTCAAAAAACTCCCCACCCACACCCACAAAATCATCCTGCCCTTACTTTGTCTCACCCTCCTCCTCCCCGCCCTCCCCGCCCGCCACGGCCGCTACCCCCTCGGCGCCACCCCCCACGCCGACGCCGGCGCCGCCACCATCGCCACCTATCTCGACACCCAACCGTACGGCACCATCCTCTACGACTATGCCCATAGCTGGCATTGGCAATTCTATCAACTTAATAAACGTCTCTTCATCGTCTGGTTCCCCCATCCCCACGCCCTCCTCACCGACCTCACCACCTTCGCTCCTCCCTCCCCCCCCCCCTCTGCTACCCCCACAGAAACCAATAAACGCTTCATCACCCTCCCCCCCACCCCTTACGGCCAGCATCTCAACCAAACTCTTCTCGAAGCGGGCTATACTCTCACCCCCATCCCCATCACCTCGGCCCACCAAACCACCCTCTACCAAATCACCCCCTAACCTAAATACCCCAACTGTTTTAACCGTTCCGTCACTTCCGCTTCCGCTTCATCATCCCAATCATCATCATCCTCGTCTGCCCGTGCGGTTAACGGCCGTTCCTCCCACACCACCTCCCGCACCGCCGCTTCCCCCGCCAACATCTCCGTAATTACCTTCCCATCCATATACTTCGGCACCGGACACCCCATCAAATGCAATAACGTCGGCGCTAAATCCTGTATCTCCTTCGCCGCCAAATCCCCTTGCCCAATATCCGGACCCGCCCCAATCACAATCCCCTCCAACCGATGACTCCCCGTCTCCGTCGTGTACGGCTCCCGAAACAATAATCCCCGCTCCGGCGCAAACTCATACCCTTTCCGCGTGATATACGATAACCCCCGCATAATCGCTAACAAATCTGGCGCTTTGCCCAACTCGCCACCATGATATAACTCCTCCCGTGTATACACCTTATCCACCACCTTTTTCCCATCCGCCGGATCAACCAACTCCGCTAACGCCGCCGCAATCTCCGCCCGCAACCGACCATACTCCGCCAACGACACAATCCCCTCCGGCTCGCGCCCCTGCAAATTGATAAAAATCTGCCCATAATACCCAAAACTATACGCTTTCGTCTGCTCCCAATCAATCGCATCTAAAAACTCGGGCCGCTCATCCCGCGGCAATACATGAATCCGATCCCCCAATGCCCGTTTAATCATCACTTCAACCCAATGCATATTCAACCGCGTCAACGTGTCCGATATATTTTTACGCGTCAGCCCCAAACGTCGTACCAACTCCACCCACCCTTTACGTCCCGTACTCTGCTCTTTTAACTTCAACCACCCTTTCTCCCACAACCATTCATTTAAAAACACATCTTGATACAATGGTCCCGCCCCATGATCCGACATCAACACAATATTCGTCTCCTCGCCCGCCACCGCCACCAATTCACCCACCCATTTATCAATTCGCGCATACAAATCACGGATCGCTGTCTTATACCGCGCCGGGGCCGCTGGATCATGCTTCGGATGGCTCTCATCCATATGATGCCAATAAAAATGGCAAATCTCATCACTGTTCCGAAAAACGACCATAAAAAAGTCGGTATCATGCTCTTGATACAACCGCACTGCCGCCTCTCCCCGAATATCGGTCATCTCCTCGATGTCATCTAACCACTCATCTTGCCGCTCGGGCACAAAAAAGAACTTTTTATTAACCCGATACCCCTCGGCATTCAGCTTTTCCGTCATCTCCTCTGGAAAACTGTACGTCACATAATCTGGTGTCCCCAAACCCGATAACAAAAAACCGTTGACTGGCTCGGGTGGATATGTCATCGGCACATTCATCACCCCCACTTTCCGCCCCTTCTCCCCTAACAAACGCCACAATGACGCCCCCGGAATCTGATTCGCCCGCACCACCCGCAACTGATATCCCCCCTCTTCCCGCCGCACAAAATCAAAAACACCATGCTTGCCCGGATTCAACCCCGTGATAAATGAAGCCCACGCTGTTGGTGAATGAACTGGTATCGTCGAATTAAGTACCCCAAATGACCCCCGTTCAATCAATTTCGCAATATGTGGTAAATACCCCTCGGCCGCCCACTTCTTAACCAACGGATACGGCGCCCCATCTAAACCAATCACCATTGTCTTATTCATAATACCACTTCATCCTCATCATCATCTTCCCGCCCTGCCCATAATAAATAAATATACATCACCAACCCCGACCCAATCCCCACCATAAACTTCACCGGCCACGGCAATGTCTCATTCGGCGAAATAAACCCCTCAATCGTCCCCGCAATCACCAATAAAGGAATACAACCCAACAACAATGTCAACGCCCGCCGCGCCGCGATCACCAGCGCATCCCGCCGCCGATAAAGCCCTGGTGAAACAATCGCCCACCCCAACATCAACCCCGATCCCCCCGCAAACGCAATGACACTCAACTCAATCACCCCATGCCCAATTATAAATGTGGTCAAATCAAAACCTACATCATAATGATAGGTCAAGCCTAAAACACCCCCTAACATCAATCCGTTAAACACTAAAATATAAATCGTAAACAACCCCGCTAACACACCACCCGCAAACGCTAAAAACGACACCCGAATATTATTGGTCATAATGAATGAGGAGGTAAACGGCCGTTCATTCGCCGGAATGTCCACCCACAACTCCTGCCGCTCAATCATCTCCACCATCGGCTCCGACCCCGGTGGCAAAATCCATTGCGCCGTCTCTGGCCAAAAATAGGTCAAAAAACCACCAAAAAACGCCGGGACAAATAACAACAACGCCGCAATCAGCGAATAACGCCACGTCTGCCGAAACGCCTGTGGCAACCCCCGCCGCATAAAATGCACCACCCGCCCCCATGCCAATGGCTCACTCTGATAAATCGTCCCATGCGCTCGGCCCACCAACTGATTCAAATAAATCGTCACCCGATCCTGTGGAAATTCCCTCTGCGCCAACGCCAAATCTGATGTCGCCGCCCGATACAACTGCGTCATCTTCTTCACCTGATCAGGGTCTAAATGCTTAATCCCCCGCTCCGCTTGCTTAATCAACCCAGTCAACAGCTCCCAATCCCCCCGCCGCGTCTCTAAAAACTGCTCTACCTTCATAATGCAACCACCTCATTACCTACCAACGTCACTAAATCAGCAACCGCCACCCGTACCAACCCATTCAACGCCCCACCCCCCGCATACAACACATCTTGACGCAACACATCTTGCTCCACAATCGTCCGCAACCGTTCCGGATGCCCAAACGGGGGCACCCCGCCCACCGGATAACCCGTATACTGCAACACCGTCTCTTTATCCGCCATCTTTATCCGCCGCCGCGATACCCCTAAATAATCAGCCAACGCTTTATATCCCACCCGCTTTGAACCATTGGCAATCACCAACAACGGCTCACCATCAACCATAAATAAAATCGACTTCCCAATCCCATCCTCATCACATCCCACCGCGGCCGCCGCATCCGCCACCGTCGGCGTCCCCTCGGCCAACAACAATATCTCCCCCGCTACCCCCTCCCGCACCATAAATTCTCGCAAATCATCAACCGTCAACATAAACCTTCCCATCTCCTAAACTATACAACAATCTACCAAATCGCCTTCCAACCAAAAATCTCTTCTCAATTTCATTAACACACAAAAAATCCGTCCAATCCCCAAAATCCGCGTTAAATTCTCCAAACATAATCAAACCAACCTCTACCTCAAACGAACCCATCTATCCAACCTCATCCTTTACCAAATCACCAAATTAATAACCCACTTGCCCATCACTACAACTAGCCACTTACACAAAAATAAGGCATAATTATAAGGTATTTACTAAATCATTCCCACTAGAGTAACCTACTATGAGTCAAATTGTAAGCCGTATTAATCCAAATTCACCCGAATTTAAACAAAACGAAAAACACAACCGTGCCCTCGCCGACCAACTCCGTCAACGTCAAGACAAAGTCGTCAACGACCGCCGCCAAAGCACTGTCGACCGCCACCTCGGCCGCGGCAAACTCCTCGTCCGCGACCGCATCAACGCCATCCTCGACCCCAATAGCCCCTTCCTCGAACTCTCCCCCCTCGCCGCTTGGGATCTCCACGATAACGACGCCCCCAGCGCCGGTATCGTCACCGGCATCGGCCGCGTCTCCGGCATCGAAGTCATGATCATCGCCAACGACCCCACTGTCAAAGGCGGTACCTACTACCCCGAAACGGTTAAAAAACATCTCCGCGC
The DNA here is from genome assembly GCA_035459145.1 of Anaerolineae bacterium. Lineage (GTDB taxonomy): Bacteria > Chloroflexota > Anaerolineae > Promineifilales > Promineifilaceae > DATHYN01. The sequence goes on from DATHYN010000440.1 coordinate 18,774, forward strand.
CCAATATATCGCCCAAGATAACCATCTCCCCTGTATCTACCTCGTCGACTCCGGCGGCGCCTTCCTCCACCTCCAAGCTGATGTCTTCCCCGACCGCGAACATTTCGGCCGCATCTTCTACAACATGGCCCGCATGAGCGGCCAAGGCATCCCCCAAATCGCCGCCGTCCTCGGCTCCTGCACCGCCGGCGGCGCCTACATCCCCGCCATGGCTGATGAAACCGTTATCGTCAAAGACAACGGCACCATCTTCCTCGCCGGCCCCCCCCTCGTCAAAGCCGCCACCGGTGAAGAAGTCACCGCCGAAGAACTCGGCGGCGGCGATGTCCACACCCGCCTCAGTGGCGTCGCCGACCATTTCGCCGAAACCGAAGAAGAGGCGCTCGCTTGGGTCCGTGACATCGTCAGCCACCTCAACCGTCGCAAAAAAATGCCCGTCGTCATGGCAACCCCAGAACAACCCGCCTACGACGCCGATGAACTGTACGGCATCATCCCCGCCGACACCCGCGTCACCTACGATGTCCGCGAAGTGATCGCCCGCCTCGTCGATGGCTCCCGTTTCAGCGAATTCAAAGCCCGCTACGGCACCACCATCGTCTGTGGCTTCGCCCACCTTCAAGGGATTCCGATTGGTATTGTCGCCAATAACGGGCTCCTCTTCAGCGAAGCCGCCCTCAAAGCCACCCATTTCATCCAACTCTGTGGCCAACGGGGAACCCCCATGCTCTTTATGCAAAACATTACCGGCTTCATGGTCGGCAAACAGTACGAAAATGAAGGCATCGCCAAAAACGGGGCCAAAATGGTCATGGCCGTCAGCAATGTCAACGTCCCCTGCATCACCCTCTTCCACGGCGTCAGCCACGGCGCCGGTAATTACGGTATGCTCGGCCGCGCCTACGACCCCCGCTTCCTCTTCGCTTGGCCCAACAGCCGCATCAGCGTCATGAGCGGCGACGCCGCCGCCAACACTCTTTGGACCGTCGGCCAAAAACGTGCCCTCAAACATCTCAACAACCCCACCCCAGAACAAATTGAAGCCGTCGCCGCTGAATTTAAACAACCTATCCTCGATCAATATGCCCACGAAAGTGACCCTTACTACGCCACCTCCCGCCTCTGGGACGATGGCATTCTTGATCCCATCAAAACCCGTACCGCCCTCGCCCTCGCCTTCGCCGCCGCCCTCAACGCCCCCCTCCCGGCTGGTCGTTACGGCACATTCCGTATGTAATCACTCCGATGTCTGATCTCGCTTCTCGCTTCCACATGATTCAAGAGCGGCTTCACCAAGCCGCTCACAACGCTGGCCGTGACCCCGCCAACATCACCCTCATCGCTGTCAGCAAAACATGGCCCGCCGATATCCTCGCCGCCGCCTACGCCGCCGGTGCCCGCCACTTTGGCGAAAATCGCACCCACGAACTCGAAGAAAAACGAACCGCCCTCGGCCAATCTTTCCCCCCTGACGATCCCCCCACCTGGCATTACATCGCCCCTCTCCAAAGTCGCCAAACCGGCACCGTCGCCGATTACGCCGACATCTTCCACGCCGTTGACCGTCTCAAAATCGCCAAACGGTTATCACGCCAACTCAAAGAAAACGGCCGTTCTCTCCCCGTCTTCCTCGAAGTCAATATCTCCGGCGAAGGCTCAAAATCTGGCTTCCCCTGCCACCAATGGGAAAAAAATAGCCAACAACGTGAAAATTTGCAAAAAATCGCCCAAACGTTAGCCGATATGCCCGGCCTCCAACCCCAAGGCTTGATGACGATGGCCCCTTGGGGTGCTCCTGTGACCACTGTCCGCCAAATCTTCGCCCGTACCCGTGAACTGAGCCTTTGGCTTCAAACGGCCGTTCCCCACACCACCTGGACCAACCTCTCCATGGGCATGACCGATGATTTCGAACTCGCCATCGCCGAAGGAGCCACCCACGTCCGTGTTGGCCGTGCTATCTTTGGCTCACGTCATTAATATTCGCCTTATCAACCCGCCAATATATTTCATATACATCTATGGTAAAATAAACATTATCGACAACTGTAACCTAAATAACCCAGAACGCTGTCATTCCGGCGCAGGCCGGAATCCACTTATAATCTGACAGCATGAGGAACTTCCCACTCTAGATTATTTCGGTTACACTCTATATAAATACTTCGTAACATAAGTTTTCTTATACTTCCACTAGACAGAAGAAGTATTAAAAACTTTGTTTATAAAGCATTAAGTTGTTTAACTTAAAGATTTCACCCTTTTAAATTAACAACTTCAACGTATTAAACGGCATATTTTCAAGATCAAATGTTAACAATCTTTAGTTTAATACACTTAAATGCATTAACAACTTAGGAATGGTCTACTATCATCATCTACACACCCTCTCTTCATCTCATATCGGCCGAGGCAAATATCCATACCTCCCCTCACACCACGCCCTCATTAGCCCAATCACATCAAAACCATTCCGCAAATCAACAGGAATAACCATATGATTCTTAACGCCTTATTTAACGTTTGTTACCTTATCCTCTTCGCTCGTGTCATCTTCTCTTGGATTCCCTATGAAACGGTCGGTTACGATAACATCTTTCGCCGTATGGCCTATGACCTCACCGAACCTTTCCTCCGCCCCATTCGCCAAAGCCTCCCCATGGCCGGCCCCCTCGACTTCAGCGTCATCATCCTCTACTTCATTCTCTACTTCCTCCAAAGTATGCTCTATTCCATTATCTAAAATTAAAAAAGTAGTCCCTAATTATGTCTAACGAGCAACAACTTCAAGAACAACTACACCAAGCCTCTATCGCCACCGCCAACATCCTCCGCCAAACCGCCATCTCCCCCGAAACCCGCCAACTCTCTCAGCTAACGCTCCCTGAAGTCGATGGTCTAATCGAACAAGTTGCTCAAGCTGTCCCCGCTGGTAACGTTCCCGGCCTTATTCTCAGTGGGCTTGCCCGCTTACCCGGCCGTCGCCCTCCGCTCAAAAGCATCAAAAGGGATATCAAACTGCTCTTCACCGGCGTCGAAAAAACAATCGACGCCGCCGTCTATGCCGGCGCTTTTGCTGGCCCCGCCGCTGTTATCTGGGGCTATCAAAACATCCTCCGCCTCGCCGGCAAAGACCCTGACCAAGCTTTTCCCGATGGTACTTGGCAATTCTATGTCGAATACGCTCTCCGCGAAGATACCGCCCGCCACACCAACGAAACCCATGGCTTCGATACCACCCTGCAACGCCACAATATCACCCTCCACCCCGTTGACCGTCTCACCTCATGGGTCATGGCCGCCATCCAAATCCTTCACCAATATCATCATCTGCTCCAAAACGAATGGCGCGAACGTCGTTATCTCGCCCTGCTGGCCCAAATCCCCACCGATCCCCAACAACAACGGAAATTCCATCGTCTCTTCACCACTTGGGTCAAGCAACGTCCGTATCATCGTAGTACGGATGCCCTCCCTAATGAAACTTATAGTCAATATCGCCAACGGCTGTTTGAAGCCTTCTTGGCCGAGCATACCACAACTCTGACACCAGCTGAACGACAACAATGGCAGGCACAATGTGAGGCCGAGGAAGCCCAAGATCTCGCTAATTACCAAGAACAACTTTCTATCCTCAGCTATCTTGACCCCGATAAATATGGCGAAACCCGTATCCCCCTCCCCCTTAGCCAACTCCATATCGGTATTGTCCACCAAGGTGTCTACTATCGCCTCCCCATCTGCACACCAGGCACCAATACCCCACCACCGATTACTGCCATCCGCCAACAAGTCGCCACCATTCTTTATCAAAAGACCACTGCCACCTCGGCCCCCCTCACCCCCCTCGCCCAACTACAACGCCAAACCCTCAACAACCTCATCCCCGCCCTCGACCCTTCTACCCAACAAGCCCTCGAACAACTCCGCCACTGCCCCATTATCATCAATAACGACCCTCGCCCCCACGATCTCCCCCTCGCCCAACTGCGCCGCGCCGAGCGCGGCGTCGGTGACCACGCCCTAACCATCTTCAATACCACCAAAACCTTCGCCTTCGACCAATCTCACATCTACTTCGATGGCGCCTGGGGCGCCGCCCTCGCTGAAATTATGACTGGCGAAGCCCTCTCTTGGGCCGTCTACCTCAACACCCAATCGCCACCGACCATGCTGTCCACCCCCATAACCCCTCTCACCTTCTCCTTCTCCACTACCCACCAAACTAAAATCAAAAATAGCCCCCAAGCCACCCCCGAAGCCAACGCCGAATCCCCAGCAATCGATATCGCTAGCATCCTCCGTCTACGCACCTACTTCAAACAACGTAGCGATCTACTCAATCTTACCGTTAATGATATCCTTCTCCTCTACCGCGCCATTCACGCCCGCACCTACCAACCCCACCCCGATCATCTCCAAACTTTGACCCAATTAGCCCAAATCCCCACCTCGGCCACCGCCGCCGCCACCACCCTCACCCACCTCCAACAAAGTAACACCCTCAGCCCCGCCATCCTCATCCCCGTCGATGCCAGCCGCAATCATCCCCGCGCCCGCCTCTACCCCCTCGTCTTTGAAGTCCCCATCAACGAACTCGATTTCATCAACCTCCACCAACGTGCCCTCCACACCGCTCAAGCCTACCACCAAGCCGACGGTGATCGCACCGAGGTGTTCAATCAATTCAATGAAGCCCAAAAAAGCTACTTAGCCACCCTCGCTAGTTTTGGTACTGTCCTCACCGAAGCCAAAAAAATCGCCCTCACCGGCGAAAGTGCCAGCAGTGGCGCCATTAAACTTCTCGCTCATATGCCTCTCCCCCTCCAAAAACTCCTCAACGATGTCCCCGACCGCTTCGAACTCCTCAACGATATGCTCAAAGGGCGCGAAGTCTTCTCCAATGTCGGTGCCGTCGCCCCCACCAGTAGCCTCACCCGTTTCATCACCGCCAAAGACGATAACGACAAAAAACGGCTAGCTTGGGGCGTCATCACCAACGCCAAAAAAGAGATGATTATCACCCTCCGCGACTTCCGCCCCTATGTCAAAGCCCTTTACGACATCGACCAACACACACTCGCCCAACAAATCACCCAACATTATCTCGATACCTACGTCGACGGCCTCAACCAATTCATCCTCGAACTACAACGCATCACCAAACTAAGTCGCGATACCCAACTTTTCTAATCCTACCCATCAACCATCACGAATTGCACCGTACACACCTTCGCCTCGGCCAAACAATGCCCCACCAACACCTCCCCATACCACACTTCAAAATTCTCTGTCCACACCGCCGTCGCCCCGTTTAAAGCAGTCAAAGGTAGCTGTTTACACGCGTCCTCCACTCTCTTATCATCATCGTCATTCATAAACGCCACACACTCCCTACTCGCCAACGTTGTCTCCGTCCATTCACCCCCCATAATAACCCCACTATCATGCCGCAACGTCAACATCCCCGGCTCTACAGCCACACTCCCTACATTAAACACCGATAAATGCTTCTCTTTTTCCGCCACTAACAATAACTCATGCACCATCTCCCCCGCCACTACCTCGCCCGCCTCATTCATCAACCATTGCCCATTACAACTGTCCATCTCACCCTGACAACGCGCCACCTCTGTTCCCGCATAACTCACCACAAATGGATCCTGCCAAAAAACCTCTTTCTTCTTATAAATAAGACCCTCCCCCAGCACATCATCACACTCAAAATCAGGTGCCTTATCTTCATCATCTTTCCAGACCGCTACACAACTTCCCACCGCCAACATCTCTTCGCCCCACTCACTCCCAGCCAATTCATTGACCCGTAACGCCGCTAACGGCAACGCCACTTCCCCACTATTCAAAATATACATACTATCTTGCCCGCTAGCCACCAAACTAACGCCATAACGATAAAAAACCTCGGCCACTACCGCCACCCCTGTTGGCCCCGCTCCCCCTGTTGGCCCCGCTTCCTCCGTTGTCCCCTCTCCCCCACTCTCACCACCAGCTCCATTATTATTATTACCCCCCATAACTGGCGCTTGAATAACAATGTCACTGCTCACCGTGGCCACCTCATCCCCGTCCCCCACCTCTGTCACCTCGCCGGCCACCACCGTCTCGGCCGCCTCCCCCGCCGTCTCATCATCCCCGCCCGACATCAACCATATCCCCAATAACACCACCAAAAATAAACCCACCAACCCCATAATCTCTTTCACCCCCCAACCATTGCCCCCACTCGGCCCACTCGGCCCCACCACCCC
>DATHYN010000441.1:0-10803 GCA_035459145.1 Anaerolineae bacterium
AATCAAACCAGTGGAAGTAGAGATTGTTATTGCCATCTCGATCGATAAATTCAAAGCCAACGAAGTAATGGTCGTTTTGAATGAAACTATACCGTTGTGATTGGCGCATAATATTGAGGAGCTGGGGACTGCTCAAAAGGGGAATTGGTTCTGCATCTGTTTGCCACCAGAATAACGCCCATTGTTGGTTTTGGGTCTCGGGATTATAGGTGGTGGTTTGGAACAGGGCGCCATTTTGTTCAGGAACAGGATAGAGGGCGTGTTGGAAGGAGCCTGGAGCGATATCTTTTTGATAGGAGAGGTGCCATTTGTTTTGGCTAAAATTGTATTGCCAGAGGGTAAGTTCGGGGGGTTCAGCGCAGAGTATGAGCATATCTTGGTCGGGGAGGGTGAGGTGGTTGGGGAGAATGGGGGGGGGGGCGAGGTTGGGCGGGGCGGGTTGAGGCCGAGGGGGCATAGTGAGATTGTAAGCAGCCAAGAGCGTATCGGCTTCAGCTGATTGGAGGTGCAGAAAATTGTCGCCATAATTACTAATAAGGACACCAGCGATCCAACTGGCATAACCATGATATAGCGCTTGGTAACTGGCTTCATCGGTGGGGAGGCCAACGAGTGAGGGGGTGGGCAATTTGAGATTGAATTGGTTGAAACCAGAGCGGAGACGTAGACGGGCGAAATATTCATCGAGATGGAGGAGGGAGTTGGTGTCATTATCGAAACGGATTTGGAGTTGGTGGTTATGGGGGCAGTTGAGGTGTTCGTTTTGGCAGAGGTCTAGGAGAAGGGTGTGGAGGTTGTTGGCGAGGCGTTGACTGATTTCTTGGTCACGTTGGGGAGTGACGATGAGTAGGTTATCATATTCGAGATTGACCCAATCGCCCCAAGTCTCATCGGGGTAGGGGTTGGTGTAATACCATTGGCCTTGGCGACGTTGGTAGGTGTGGCGTTGGTTGAGGGTGATGGTTTGTTGTTGGGGGGTTTGGTATTGGTGGGTGAGGGTGAAAGTGGCTTGGGTATAGTTGGGGTTGAAGTTGATGGTGGGGGGAGGGGTGAGGTTGGCGGTTTGCCAGGTGAGGCCGAGTTGGTGACGGTCGAGGAAGAGGTTGGCGGTTAGGATATCGGTTTGGTCATTGAACCAACGTTTATCATCGGGGAGGAAGAGGGGGGCGAGCCGTTCGGGGTCGTTGAGGCCATCGTGGAGATAGGTTTGGACGGCGATGACAGCGTTTTGGTGGGTGTTGTAAGTGCGGCGAAGGGTCAGTTGGTAGGCGAGGAAGATGGTGAAGGGGGTGGCGAGTAGGGTGAGGAGGATGAAGAGAAAAAGTGGGTGCCAACGACGAGGTGGGGGAGGGGTGGTATTGACGATTGGTTCTCCCCAAGCGTCATTTTCATCTGTTTGCCAATCAAAGTTTGTGGTCATAGTGGGGATTATAACAAAAAGAGGGGTGGGGGTGAGAGAGGTTTTTAGTATCTGTTCACAATGAGAAAAGGTGGTTATAATTAGAGAGGGGAGAGATTTGTTAAAATATGTTGAATTGAGCCTTTGTTGATTTATGAGCAAACGATATTACACGGTAGAAATTCAAATAAGGAATAGGGAACGTGTCAATTTGGTGCTGAGGGATGCGACTGGTGAAGAGTTGGGGCGGCCGAGTGGGGATTTGGGTATTACGGGGGTGCAAGCAGAGTTAGAAGCGTGGGCCGAAGAAGCGCGATTGGGGGCATTGGAGGGGACGAAAGTAACTCATTTTGGTGAAAGATTGTTCAAGGTGTTATTTGATGAGGCTTTATGGGGGCATGTGCAGACGGTTTATGAGCAGGCACAAGGGGAGGAGTGCTTATTGCGGATGGAATTGGATATTGATGTCAAGGTGACGGGGGTGGCGCCGTTGGCGGCGTTGCCGTGGGAGTTTATGTGTTTGCCGGCTGATTTTAATCGGGGGTCGATGTGGTTGGGGACGAATCCGCATATTGTGTTATCGCGCCGTCAAGCGCACGCTGATCAGGCGAAGCCGATTCGGTTAGAGCCAGGGGAAAAGTTGCGGATTGGGCTGGTTGTGTCGCAACCAGCTGGCTTGGGTAAGGTGGTTAGTGATGAAGTGGAGCAGATATTAGATAAATTAAAGGCGGATCATGGTGATCGGTTTGAGATTTTGGAGATTGATCGGCAAGCGACACCGGTCAGTATTGATGGGTTGTTAAAGAAGAAGCCACATATTTTGCATTTTATTGGGCATGCTAGATTGACAGAGGATGGGGGGCAGATTGCGTTGGTTGATGATCTATTGGGGGGGGCGCATTGGGTAAGTGCCAATCAGTTTCGGGCATTGTTTAATCAGCATTTGCCAGGGATTGTGTTTTTACAGGCGTGTGAGGGGGGAGCGGGGATTGGCTTTAGTAGTTTGGCGTCACGGGTGATTCAGCAAAATGTGCCGGTTGTGATTGCGATGCAGTATGAGGTGAGTAATAGCAGTGCGAGTCGATTTGCATTGGCGGTGTATCGGGGTTTGGCCGAGGGTGAGCCGGTGGACAAGGCGGTGCAAGTGGGACGCCGACAGTTGGAGCTGGTGGTGGGGACAGAGCGGCGTGATTTTGGGACGCCCGTTTTGTATATGCGGGTGGCGGATGGTCGGTTATTTGATTTTTCGCCGCCACCGGTGATGGGGGTGGAGAATGTTATTGCGGAGATTGTGGAGCCAAATGTGGAAGGGCAAGCGTTGTTTAAAGCGTTAACGCGATTAAATTATGTGGCGCAGACCAAAACATTTTATAAGTTTGCGAATGAGGGTGATCGAATGGGGGCGTTTGTGGTTACAGGGCCAGAGGATGCGGGACAACGGTGGGTGTGTAATCGGTTGTTGGATGTGTTGCCGAGGGATCATGAGTCGGCGATTATTGTTGATGTGGATGTGAAGCGGGAGTCGGTTGAGCGGATGGGGTCTTTATTTAGGAAGATTAGCAAATTTTTTATTGATGAGGAGGGGGAAGAGCCGGTGGAGACGGCGGCGGCGTTAGCAGAATTATTAATTGAGACGCGTAAGTCGAAGATGGTGATTATGGTGTTAAACAATGTGGGGCAGCCGTTGAATTATATTCCGGCGGTGTGGACGGAGTTGTGGCAACCGATTGTTGAGGCGGAAGATCGTTGGCGGGCTGAAAATTGGGAGGTGTTGTCACGGGAGCGGGGGTATTTGGTTTTGTTTTTGGTGGATAATGACAATCAGGTTGTGGGTGGAGATTGGGGGCAGGCGGAGATTGATCGGGGGTGGACGCCGGATAAGATTGTGCATTTAGAGACGTTGGCGGAGCGGTTTTCGCGGGAGGATTTTAAGCGGTGGTGGCCGAGGGTGGAGGAGTTTGAGGTGCCGGTGTTGGCCGAGCGGTTAGCGGATGGGGATGAGGTGCTTATCAACGAAATTTTTATGGAATCCCATGATGGTGTGTCTGAGTTGGCGTTGCAATATTTATGTGAGATGAGCAATTTGCATTGGAGCGTGATTCAGGACAATTGGTTGAAGATAAAATGATTTTTAAGGAAGTGACCTAATGACGAGTTATGAGTTTACAGGTGATCAACGGTATTTAACGACACCTTACGTGAGTAATCCAGCGATGCGAGAGGCGGTGAATATGGCGATTGCGTTAGGCCGCCCTTTGTTATTGAAAGGGGAGCCGGGGTGTGGCAAAACGTTGTTGGCGCAGGCGGTGGCCGAAGAATTAGGTGGTGAAGAGGGGAAATTACCTTTTTATCAGTGGAATATCAAGTCGACGACACAGGCACGGGATGGGTTGTATCGGTACGATACGATTGGGCGATTGCGGGATGCGCAGTTGGCGGCGGCAGATCTTTTGCCAGATGAGGAGCGGGAGAAACTGAAGAAAAAGTTTGATGAGGGGGAGGCATATTTACAATGGGGGGCATTGGGGAAGGCGTTTCGTAATCGGGACCGGCGGGCGGTGGTGTTAATTGATGAGATTGATAAAGCGGATATTGATTTTCCTAATGATTTGTTACATGAGCTAGACCGGAAATCGTTTACGGTGGATGAGGCGAATCCACCGTTGCCACCGGTGGAAGCAGCGGAGGAGAATAAGCCGATTATTTTCATTACGAGCAATGATGAGAAAGCGTTGCCGGCCGCTTTTTTGCGCCGTTGTTTGTTTTTTTATATTGAGTTTCCGAGCAAGTCGTTGTTACAAGAGATTGTGAGCCGTCATGCGGCTAAGGAGCAGTGGGAGGGGATGATAGCTGATCCGTTGTTAGTGGGGGCGGTTGAGCGGTTTTGGCAGTTGCGGGAGGGGATGAAAGATAAGCGTCGGGGGCAGAAGAAGGTGAGTACGAGTGAGTTATTGGATTGGTTCCGGTATATGAATCGGTTTGAGGGAGAAGAGAGGGATGATATTGTGGCTAAGTTAAAGCAGGAGTTGTTGTATCCGGCGGCGTTATTGAAAGATGTACGTGATTTTTATGAGCGGCGGGATTAGTAGAGTGTAACGGAAATAATCTAGAGTGGGAGTTCCTCATGCTGTTAGATTATAAGTGGATTCCCGCGTGCGCGGGAATGACAGCGTTCTGGTTTTAGGGATTTTGGGGATTTTTTGGTTGATTTAGAGGTAAGATTAGGATTTTGGGGATATTTGTGAATAAGGTGAGTTGTGATGGTGATTTTTGGGATTATTTCGGTTACAGTCTATTAGCGCTTGGTATGAGATGGTGATGTTGTTATGCAGTTGAAGTTTATGAATGAGTTAACAGATTTGTTTTATCGCCTGCGAGAGGATGGTTTTCCGCTGGGCATTGATCAATATTTGTTAATGGTGCGGGCGTTGGGGGTGGCGAAACGGCCGTTAACCCGCGCCCGCCTGCAAGCGTTGGGGCATATGTTGTGGGTGGAAGAGGAAGATGATAAAGGGTTGTTCGATTATCATTTTGAGCGGGAGGTTAAATGGGTGGGGGAGAAGGTGGAGGACGTGGGGGTGGTGGCCGAGGGTACAGAGGCGGAAACTGTTGAGGTAGATAAGGAAATTGTACCTAATAGATTCGGGCCGACGTTGGTGGATGAGAGGAAAATTGCCTCGATTTGGGCACAGTTAGATGCGGCAGGGTTAGATGAGACGGCGGTAGAAGAAGCAGAGTCAGAGACGGGGATTGTGCCGGAAGCGGAGGTAGCGCGGGTAGCGGCGCGGCAGGATGCGGTGAGTAATGTGAAGCGGGCGTGGCAGGTTTCGTTTCGGGAGGAGGATGGGGGGTATCGGCCGTTAAGCTATCAAGTTGATTATATGCCGGTAACGCGGCGGCAGATGAAGCAGAATTGGCGCTATATTCGGCGGTTGCGGCGACAAGGGGCGTTGACCGAATTAGATTTAGAGAGCACGATTGAGAAGATTGCGCGGGAAGGGGTGGTGTGGGAGCCAGTGCTGCGGGCGCGGCGGGTTAATGTGGCCCAAGTTTTATTGTTGGTGGATCGGTTGGGGTCGATGGTGCCGTTTCATGGATTGGGGCGACAGTTGGTGGAGACAGCGGAAACGTCGGGGCATTTAGCGAAGTGGGGGGTCTATTATTTTCATAACACGCCACCTCGGCCACCGATGACACCGGAACCGGCGGTTGATGATCCGTATCGGGAACACACATTGTTTCGGACGGCGAAATGTGGTGATGGGGGGGCGTTGAGCGCGTTGGTGGCCGAGTTTGACCCTAGCCAGACGGGGGTGTTGATTTTTAGTGATGGGGGGGCGGCGCGGCAGAGGTGGAATAAGCCACGGGTGTACAATACGGCCACGTTTTTGTATCAGTTAGAGAGTTTAGGATTTAAGCGGATGGTGTGGTTGAATCCGTTGCCTCGGCCGCGGTGGTGGGAAGCGGGGAATACAGCGAGTGCGGTGGCGAAGTTGGTGCCGATGTTTCCATTAGATCAAGATGGGATGCTAGCAGCGTTAAAGGTGTTGAGATAATGAGTATTAAGCAAAAGCGAGCGGAAGAATCGGTGGCCGTTTATCAGAAAAAGTGGGGAAAACCACATATGTGGTTAGCGGCGATGGGGGCGGTGCCGTTATCGGTGACGCCGGAGATGTTGTATCATATTTGGGCGACGTTTCAGTATGATGTGACGGGGGAATTTTTAGAGATTCCGTGGGAAAGTGTGGCTGATTTTTTGTTGTCGTCCCTGTGCCAGCCGGTTGGTTATGAGGTATATGAGGTGGCGCCGCAAGTGCGGGAGGTTTTGTTGGCGTGGGGGGTGGCCGAGGCGGGATTTGGGGAGCAGAGGTTGCAGGAGGTGGCGCAGTTTGTGCGGTATTATGTGGCGCGTCAGGTGGTGACCAACGATCCGCTTAGTCAGGAAGAGGCGGAGCGGGAAACGTTGAATGTGATGAGTTTTGTGGCCCCGGAAGCGTTGTTGGATCTGATTCAGGATGGGTATGATGAGGTGGTGACGGAGCAGGATGGGCAGCGGTTAATTCATTTGAAGCAGATGGTGTCATCCAGTTTGCCGGGGGTGAAGGTGGGAGCGAAAGGTGGGGCGGTGGCCGATTTTGAGAAGTTGGTGAAGCATATGGATGGGGCGGAGCAGTTGGTGCGGGGGCGGCCGGTAGCGAAGGTGGCGGAGGAGGTGCGGGCGACGTTTGGGCAGGTGATGGGGGGTGAGGTAGGGCAACGGCCGTTGCCGGATATTTGGCAGTTTAGGGAGGAGGAGCGGCCGAGGGATCCGGTTGAGCAGGTGTTTGGTGGTGGTGATGAATGGCGTGATCCACAGCCATACGATATAGAGACGTTGTTGGCGGGGCCGAAGGGGGATGAAGAGGTGATAGCGGAGCCGTTGTTGACGGTGACGAGATGGGTGCGGGATGCGAAACGGGCGTGGCAGGAGGCGAGTTATTCATCGGCCGAGGGACCAGAGGAGGCGGCTATGTTGGCGGTGATGAGTGAGGAGCGAGCGGGGGTGGCGGCGGCGGGACGGGTGTTGTTGGAGATACATAAAGAGGAGCGGGTGTGGCCGATGTTGCCGCAGGTGCGGACGCGGCTAGCGGGGGAGTGGTTAGATGCGGTTTATATTTGTGGGCGGGAGTATGAGCGTAGTTATGAGCCGAGGACATTTTTGCGGTCGGTGGTGGCGCAGTTAAGCCGGCGTTATCCAGAATTTGGGGAGCTGGTTAAGGAGGAGATGGCGGGGGATGAAGGGATGATGCAGCAACGGGAAGCGAGTGGGCCGTTTAAGGGTGGGGGGCCATCGTTTGTGCAGAGGGAGGTACGGCCGAGTTTGGGGCCGGAGGATTTGTTGGCTGAGGTGGAGAATTGGGCTGTGGATGATGTTTACGAGCGGATTTTGAAGCGGCCGTGGCAGAGATGGTTGAGTGGACGTAACGGGGAACTGTTTCCGTTTGTATTGATTCATGGTTTGGATGATGAGATTAATGGGAGCGGGATTTTTTCGTTGGTGAGAAAGATGGTGTTGGATTTGCCCGGTTTGGGGTTGGTGCTGACGGGGATGGTCACGTTAGGGGAGATGATGCAAGAGTATTATATGTATGGGGAAGAGGTGATGTGGCCGGTGTCGGTGGTTGAGGGGGATATGGTGACGGAGGTGGCGGGGTTATTGGCTGGGATTGGTGGGGATTATGAATGGTTAGAGATATGTTTTCGGTTGGGGGTTGATGGGGAGCGGTGGCAGGGGGAAGAGCGGTGGCGGGAGTTGGTGGTGTGGGCGCGGGGGAATGGGTGGTTGGCTGAGGTGGTGACGTGTGGCAAGGGGTGGGATGAGCGTGTGAAGTGGCCGGAGGTGGTGGATAGGGAGCCGAGGGTGTTGCCGTTGGTGTGGCAGCATTATTATGAGCAAAGGTGGGGATGGAAGGAGCAGATTAAACAGAATTTTTCATTGGATGAAGTTAGGGAGTTGTATAAAGAGATGGGTGGGGAGATGGCGATAGAATCGGCGATTCTATCGGCGACGGAATCGTTGGGGGAAGGGGTTATCAGTTTGTTGGGGTATAGTGAGCGGCGGTCGTTGAATATGAAGTTGATGATGCGGTTGGAAGAGGCAAGGCCTCAAGTTGAGTGGGTGGGTGTGGCGAGACCAGCGTTGTTGTCGACGTTTATGGCGGAGATGATGGAAACGCGGTTGACGGAGGCGGAGTTGCAGGCGTTGTATACGGGATTTGATGTGCCGGGGGTGAAAGATCAGGGGGATGCGCGGCCGTTGGTGGCGGCGATGTGGGGGCGGGGTGAGCGGGCGTTGTTGGTGGCGGCGTGTGAGCAGCGGTATCCGACCGTGGATTGGCCAGCGGGGGATGAGTGGGTGGAGTTGATTGAGACGTATTTTGCGGGGGAGGAGGTGGTGGCGTTGGCGCGGGAGGTGGGGATGGCGGGGGAGGTGAGTGGGTTGGTGGGCCGAGGGCGGGTGGAGACGTTGGTAGCGAAAGTGCGGGAAGCGGAGGCGATGGATACGTTACGGCGGGTATGTGCGGAGTGGCGGACGGAGGTAGATTGGCCGTTAATCAAGAGTAAAGCAGGGATGTTAAATGATGTGCGGTTGAGAATACGTATTGTTGCTCGTCGTCGTGTGCTGATGGAGATTGTTGATTGGGAAGACAATCTGCGGGAAAGATTGGAGGGGGAATTTTTGTATGAACGATATCGGAGCGAAATTGCTAACTGGATTGAGATTAGGCAACGTTCTCAGGCTTCCTTTGATAGAAATGGGATGCAACAGTTGGGGGAGTTGTTGTATGACAGTTTGTTTGGGGGAGAGTTGAGAGAGCGTTTTTTGCGTTTGTATGATGAAGTGAGGCGTAGTGGGCAGCGGTTATGGGTGGCGTTAGATATTGATCGTGAGGGGAATGATATTGTTGGTTGGCCGTGGGAATTATTGTATGTGCCCTCGGCTGATATTTGGTTGAGCATGACGGATGGTATTCTGTTTTCGCGACGCCAGTCAACGGTTATGCTATCAAAGCCAATAATATTAAGCCAAAATGAACCATTGCGACTTATGTTAGTGGTCGCCAATCCAGCGGATCAAAGGCAAATAGAGTATAAACCGATATTAGCTAGTTTGAACCGGTTGGTTGATGAAAAAGTGATTGAGATTGAAATGGTATTATCAGCTTCACCTAAGCAAATTGAGCGAATATTGGAGAAGAATAAACCACACATTGTGCATTTTGTTGGGTATGGGCAGATGCGAAATGAGAAAGGGGAAGAAAGAGCCGAGATTGTATTGGTAGATGATTTATCGGGGAAATCGATATGGTTAGATGCGGAACGATTTGGTCAATTGTTGCATCGTTATCGTCCACCAGTGTTGTTGTTCCAGACAGGTATCAACAGTGAGAAAGATGATAGTGGTCAAGCTTTTGTTCATATTGGGGCACAGTTGATTCAGCAAAATTTGATTATGGCGGTAGTCGCTATCTCATATCCGCTTACATCTAAAAGTATAAGTTTATTTATAATGACGTTGTATGAGCGTTGGGCGCGGGGTGATTTAGTTGAGAGAGGGGTGCAGGAGGGGCGACGTCAAATGCAAATGCAAGACGGAGCGGCTGATTTTGGAGCACCGGTTCTTTTTTCACGGGTAGGACAAGGAGATTTGTTTGTACTGGAATCTTCTAAGGAAACGACAAAATCTGTTGTTGAAGAGATGGGGAATTGGGATGGAATATTTTGGTCGGATGTGACGTTGCCGGATGGGAGTGCGGTGCGGGCAGGGGAGCGGGTGGAGAAAGTGTGGGTGGTGCGTAATGATGGTGATGTGGCTTGGGATGAGGGGGTACGATTGGTGTGTATTGATGAAGGGGAGATGGAAGGAGTGGCGGTTGAGCGGGTGGTGGGTGTTCCGTTATTGGGAGTGAAGGAGGTGGGTGAGGTGCGGGTGGCGTTATCTTTTCCGGAGGGGTTGGCGGGGCAGACGGTGCGGAGCCGGTGGCGGTTTGAGCGGGAGGGGACGTTTTTTGGGGATTTGTTGTATGTGGAGGTGATGGTGATTGGGATTCAGGATGGGCGTGGTGGGGAAAGTTCGTATCGGAGTGTTGAGTGATGGGGTGGCGGAAATTTTAGGGAGATGTTGGTTTTATTGTTGATAATTGTGGAGAGTGGGTATTAAGATGATTGAAGTGATAATGTATACGAAAGAAAATTGTTCGTTGTGTGATAAGGCGGAGGCTTTGTTGGCGGGGTTGGCGGGAGAGTGGCCGCATCGGTTGGTGAAGGTGGATATTACGATGGATGATGGGTTGTGGGAGCGGTATCGGTACGCGATTCCGGTGTTGCGAGTGGGAGAGCGGGAAGTGGGGGCGCCGTTGGCCGAGGCGGAGGTGGTGGCGTTGTTGGGGGGTGGTGATGAGTAGCGAGCAGGTGTATCATTTGGCGGTGAATATTTATTATGAGGATACGGATCATTCGGGGGTGGTGTATTATGCCAATTATTTGAAATATTTTGAGCGTGGCCGAGAGCATGCGATTGGTCGGGACAAGTTGAGTCATTATTGGCATGAGTTGGGGGTGGGGTTTGTGGTGTATAAGGTGGAGTTGCAGTATGCGGATGGGGCGGTGTTTGGGGATGTGTTGGATATTCGGTCACGGATGGAGATGGAGGGGAAGTATCGGGTGAATTGGTATCAGGAGGCGTGGCGGATGCGGGATGGAGAGCCGCTGGGGGTGAAGCCAGCGGTGAAGGGGGTGGTGCAGATGGTCTGTTTGGATAAGAATAAGCAGTTGGTGCCGATTCCGGAGGAGATTTTGGGGTAGGGAGTGAGGGGGGCTGAGAGAGACTTCTGAGGTTTTTAGGAAAGTTTGGTTAGGGGGAG
>DATHYN010000442.1:0-1278 GCA_035459145.1 Anaerolineae bacterium
GAGATTGGGGGTGGTGGTTGGGGGTGCGGATTGGGCGGAGGTGGTTAGGTAGAGAATTGTTATGAGGAGGGCGAGTAGGCCGAGGGGCAAAAGATAGGTTTGGATACCTAGCGAGCGGGATTTCATATATGTCTCCTTAAAATGATTTGTTTAGTAGTCGACATGATGATGTTGAAGAGCCTGATGGTTGCCGATGTGCCTGTGGTGATTATTGCTGATGATGTTGATGGGATTTTATTTTATGCTTACAAGAGGCAAACAAAATTTGATGTTTAATCGTAAACAGTCATATGTTGGCCTCAAAAATGTTTGTTCGCATAAAACAAGAAGAGATAGTGTTGATGTTGATGATGGTTATGAGGATGTTGATGATAGTGGATGGTATTGATAGTACTGTGATACTAATGGTAGGAATGTAGCGGGATTATAAGTTAATTGGTTTTGTCTGGCAAATCACGGCATTCCCTTCGTGTAGTCAAAAGGGAGGGCATGCAGGTATGGAGAGTTATGGCTGGGAGGGACGCAGCAGGAGCGAAGATAGGCGTGTTGGGTGGGGGGAGCTGGGGCTGGTTGTGATTAAGAACAGCCTTGAATATAGAAGGGCTGTGGATAGTTGCCGGTGCAGGAGGAGATGCCGGGGATGGCTAGGGTGATTTGGTAGATTTGATTATTTTGTTGAACGTAGTGGGGGACGTAAGTGATGGTATTAATTTGCGTCCAAGCAAAATCGAGCGTTTCACCAGTGATGATCATGCCGTCGGGGGGGATTTGGCTGAGGTCGGGGCCGGTGGCGGGCCAGATTGGTTGATCGGTGACGGGGATGGTATCGATGGGGCCGGCAACTTCAAGCAGGCCAGTTTCGGGGTGGAAGGGTTGGGGGTTATTGATTTGAGAGGGGATAGCAAGTATTTGTTGTTTGAGGGTGGCAAATTCAGGGGAGGGATCGCCAAAGGCATGGAGGAAACGGGCATCTTGGTTGGGGAGTTGGATGGTGAGAAAGGTTTCGGCACGGCCGGATAGGGTGGGGCCATACCGTTCGGGCCAAGTGTAGAAGCCGGATTGTTGTATGTTGGTTTGGAGTTGGGCTAGTTGATCGGGGGTGAGGTAGCCTTGGTTGAGTTGACGGTCGTTGTAGAGGGAGGAGCCCTCGGCCAGCCAAATGACACGTCCATCCCCCCAAACTTGGAGGGGGGGGATGAGATTACTACGTTTGAAGATGCTGAGATGGCGGGTGCTGGTCCAGTAGCGGAGGAGGAGGGCATCGGGAGGGAGGGTGGC
>DATHYN010000443.1:0-13903 GCA_035459145.1 Anaerolineae bacterium
GCGGTATATTCTTGATATTTTGGTACTACCGTTGGCGCCAGTGAGTAAGATATCGAGGTCGCCATCGTTGTCGTAATCACCCCAAGCGATATCGCCAAGGACAGTTGGTAGTAGACTGGCATTAATGTTGGTGAAACTGCCGGCGTCATTACGGTATATTTGTGACAGTTGGACAGAGCCATCAAAACCGGTAAGGAGGATATCGAGGTCGCCATCGTTGTCGTAATCGCCCCAAGCGACACGACCGAACTCAACGGGGGTTAAGCCGGCATTAATGTCCGTGAATGTACCGCCGTCATTGCGGTAGATTGTGGACATAAGGGTAGCGAAATCAACCCGCCCTATAACCACTATGTCAAGGTCACCATCGTTGTCATAATCACCCCAAGCGGCACTACTGTTTCTAGCACCGGTTAGGCCTGTGCCGCTTATTTCCGTAAAGCTATCGACACAGCGGGATGTGACTGGGCCAGCGGTAAAGCCCCATTGCGTAGGGTTTGTTAAGCCAGCGCCATCGGCGTCGCTGATATTTGCGGTCGCAATGACCTGCACTTGTTCACCAGCAAATAAGTCGCGGGTTGGGTTCAAGGTGATGGTGTCGCCGGAGACGCTTAAGGTGCCGGTCAGTAGTCCGGTAAAGGAGGTATGGGCGGCAAATGTAGCACTGGTCACGGTTGCCGCACTCACATTGGCATTAAAACTTGCCGTAATCGGGGTGTCAAGTGAGACACCGAGTTCATTGGTTATGGGATTGTGGCTTGTTAAAGTGAAGGGTAGTGGGCAATTCTCATTTTCAAATATCTTTGTTGCTGACGTATTGCTGAGAGGGGGACCAGACCCACCGGAAACGAGAACATCGAGGTCGCCATCATTATCGTAATCCCCCCAATCAGCATCACCGATGACGCCGATCTCACCAAAGCCAGCGTTAATGTCTGTAAAGATACCAGCATCATTACGATAGATGATGGCTATCTTGTTATTACTATCGTCCTGTCCAACCAAGAGAATATCAAGGTCACCATCATTGTCGTAATCCCCCCAAGAGAGTCGGGTAAAGCGAGAATTGACCAAACCGGCGTTAATATCGGTAAAAACGCCACCATCGTTGTTATAGATTAAGGTCATACGGTCACTTAGCTCACCTGAGGCTAAAATATCAAGGTCCCCATCATTGTCGTAATCCCCCCAAGCGACATCGCTACGTTCCATACGGATTAAACCAGCCTCAATATCGGTGAAGACACCATTATCATTACGATAGACTAAGAGAGTGCCGGCAGGACCGCCGTTATTAAGGCCGGTTAACAAGATATCGAGGTCCCCATCATTATCGTAATCGCCCCAATCAACCCCACCAAAGGAGACACCGACCAAACCGGCATTAATGTCGGTAAACGTGCCCTCATGATTACGATAGACCTTAGCATGTCTGACATTGCTAGCGTCTTGGCCGAGCGCCAAAATATCAAGGTCACCGTCATTATCATAATCACCCCAAGCGGCATGAGAAAAGCGTAAACCGGGAAGTCCGGCGCTAATGTCTGTAAAGATACCAGCATTGTTGCGGTATATCTGCATTGTCCCTAATAAATCATCGATTGATCCCACGATTAAGACATCGAGGTCACCATCGTTGTCATAATCGCCCCAAGAGCCATCGCCCAAGGAAACACCGGTCAAGTTGGCATTAATATCCGTAAAAGTACCGCCATCATTACGGTAAATTAGGGATAATCTAGTACCAGTGCTATCTTTACCGGTGAGCAAAACGTCGAGGTCGCCATCGTTGTCATAATCGCCCCAGGCTGTACTGCTCTCGCGCAAATTGGTCAGGCCCGTACTACTAACTTCAGTGAATCCGACGAGACAGGTAGATGTTACCGGTCCGGCGGTGAAGCCCCATTGAGTGGGATTCAACTGTCCCCCAGTGCTGTCCTTGCGAATAGTAGGCGAGGCAGTGATTTGGATCCGTTCGCCGGTAAAAAAGTCGCGATTAGGGATGAGGGTGATGGTGTTCCCAGTTGCGCTGACTGTGCCTGTCAACAAGCCGCCAAAAGTGGTGTGGGCGGAAAAACTACGGCTGAACACGCTGGTGAGGCGGAGATCGGCATCAAAGGTGGCGGTGATGACTGTGTTCAGGGGCATGTTAAGGGATTGATTGTCAGGCCCATTGTCGGTGAGAAAGAGGCAATCGTTGTTACGATACAGTTGCGTCACGTTATTTCCGGTGAGAAGGATATCGAGGTCGCCATCATTGTCGTAATCGCCCCAGGCGGCGCTACTGTTATCAACACCGGTCAAACCGGTATTAATAGGGGCAAAATGGCCAGCGTCGTTGCGATATACTTGGGAAACGTTGACGGCATTGTTATCCTGCCCAGTGAGGAGGATATCGAGGTCGCCATCATTGTCATAATCGCCCCAAGCGACACTACTTGTATCAACGCCAGTTAGTCCGGCATTAATATCGGTGAAAACACCGTCATCATTACGGTATACCTGAGCAAAATTGACGAAATCTGAACTTAGATTTTGCCCAGTAAGGAGGATATCGAGGTCGCCATCGTTGTCATAATCCCCCCAGTCGACGCTGCTGTTAAGCACACCTGTTAACCCAGCATTGATGTCGGTAAAAACACCCCCATTATTGTTGTATACCTTTGCCACTCGCTGAGGGGTTTCGGTTGAAAACCCGGTAAGGAGGATATCGAGGTCGCCATCGTTGTCATAATCACCCCAGTCGACACTACTGAGGTTAACACCGGTCAAGCCGGCCCCAATGTCGGTAAAAATGCCGTTATCATTACGATATACTTGGGCGGCTTTGCTGAGATTGGTAATACGTCCGGTGAGGAGGATATCGAGGTCGCCATCATTGTCGTAGTCCCCCCAAGCGACACTACCCTGAGTTACAGCGGTTAAACTGGCCCCAATGTTGGTAAAAGTACCAGCATCATTACGATAAACGTTGGCCACACTAAGCCCAGCACTGGTTAGTCCAGTTAAAAGGATATCGAGGTCGCCATCGTTGTCATAATCCCCCCAAGCAACACTACTAAAGCGGACACCAACTAGCCCAGCGCCAATGTCGGTGAAAGTACCACCATTGTTGTTATATACGCGCGAGATGGAGGTAGTACCATCCAAACCTGTCATCAGAATATCAAGGTCACCATCGTTATCGTAATCACCCCAAGCGACGCTACCGTTGTTAATAGCTGGTAGAGTGGTGCTAACGTCGGTAAAACCACCAGCGCAGCGTGATGTTATCGGGCCGGCGGTAAAACCCCATTGGGTAGAGGGGGACAAACTTAACCCACCGGTACTACTAATTTGGGTGGTAGCGATCATCTGTACTTGTTCGCCAGGAAAGAGGGTTCGGTTGGGATTCAGGGTAATGGTGTTGCCGGATACGTTTAAGTTGCCGGTTAGTAGGCCGCCGAAGGAGGTATGGGCGGCAAAGGTGGTGTTGGTGACGCTGGCGGGGGCGACATTGGCATCAAAAGTAGCGGTGATGGGGGTGTTGAGGGGGAGGCCGAGGGCGTTGGTGGTTGGGTTGTGGCTAATTAAGGAGAAGGGGGCCGAGGTGGCTGATGTGTCGACTTGGTTGACAGGTAGCTGTTCGGGTTGCACGGAGGCAAATATGGCTAGAGTAAAGAGGTTGGCAAGAAAGAATGCTAGGAAAGATGCAAAGGTTCGTTTTTTCATTTGAAAGTGCCTCCAGTGACAGCGATTTAAGAAAAATATTAAATTGAGACCAACTAGGGGAAAGTTATAGGGGGGAGAACCTTATTAGGTATTGATTTATATAACTTTTGATGAGGGAATATGGCGAATTATGACAGTTAAATAAAAAAAGTCAATAGGTTAGCGTATAAAAAGCGGTGGGTGGGTGTGGTTTAATGGTTGATTGGGTGGTGGGGGTGGTGGGTTATTATACTGGTGTGTAGAAGTGATAAGTGGGGTCTAGATGAATAGTGGGTAATTGAAGGAATATGGGATTTGCTATTGTGATTGTGTGCAGGGAAAAGATTTGGTGGTTTTTGACGCGGATTTTGGGGATTTTTTTTGTTGATTTAGAGGTAAGATTAGGGTTGTTCGGGTTATTTGTGAATAAGGTGAGTTGTGATGGTGATTTTTTAGATTATTTTGGTTACAGTCTAATGAATAGCAATGATGCTAAGTATCGTTAAGAAGTTGAGGTGTGGTGATGATATCGGGTTATGGGTCGAAAGTGATGCGGTTATTGGGTGGGGTATTATTGGTGGTGGTGGTGATATGGGGGATTATGAATTTGCAGGAGGTGGGGGAGATCGAGAATACGGTATTGACGGTGACGCGGGTTGTGGCGACGCCGACGAGCATGGTGGCACGGATGACGGCGACGGCGACGGTGGGAGTGGAGGCGACGGGGACGGGGACGGCCGTTCCCCCCACACCCGTTCCGGAAATTACGCCAGCTATTGAGCCGGAGGAGACGGTAGCTGAAGAGATTGTGTTGAATATCAGTTTTGAGAAGGGGCCGGCCATCTTTGATCCGGCGTTGGCGACGGAGCCGTTTGAAGTGGATGTGGTTAACAATTTGTTTATGAGTTTGACGGAGATTGAGCCGGAGACGGGGGCGGTTTTGCCTTCGTTGGCGACGCATTGGGAGGCGAATGAGACGGGGGATGTGTATACGTTTTGGTTGCGGGATGATGTGCCGTGGGTGGTGTATGATATGGAGGCGGAGGAAGTGGTGCGGGTGCGGGATGAGGAGGGGGAGGTGCGGTATGTGACGGCCGAGGATGTGGCGTATGGAGTGAAGCGAACGTTATCGCCGGCGACGGGGAGTCGTTATGGTATGTTAGCGACGGTGATTGCCCATGGGGAAACTTTTTATAATAGTGGGGCAGGGGCCGCGGAGGATAAGTTGGGGATTAGGGTGGTTGATGAGCATACGATTCAGTTTGAGTTGCGTGAGCCAGCGGCCTATTTTCCAGCGACGGCGGCGAGTTGGGTGATGAGTCCGGTGCCGAGTTGGGCGATTGAGGAGTGGGGTGAGCGTTGGGTGGAGGCGGGTTTGTTGGTGAGTAATGGGCCGTATAGTTTGGCGAACTGGTTGTATGGTCAGCGGCTGGAATTGGTAAAGAATCCGTGGTGGGTGGGGGCGGAGGCTGTGCAGATTGAGCGAATTAAGGGGCGAGCGGTGGCGGATGAGGGGGCGGCGTTGGTGGCTTATCAGGAGTTATTGGTAGATACGATACGGCCGGCGGTGGCGGATTTAGATGAGATAGCGGCTCAGCCTATGTTGGCACGAGACCAAGCGGTGGCGGGGGATAATTGCAGTTATTTTTTGGGTTTTAATCAGAACCTGTATCCGTTTGATGATGTGCGGGTGCGGTATGCGTTGGCGGCAGCGGTGGATCGAGAATGGATTGTGACGGAGGTATTGAAACGGGGTGAGCCGGCGTTTTCATTGGTGCCACCAGGGGCGTGGGGGTCGTTGTCTGGTTTGGGGGATGTTGATCCGAAGATGGGGTATGAGCCGGAAGGGGCGCGGGCGTCGTTGCAGGCTTATTTGGATGAGATGGGGATGTCGATTGAGGGGTTTAATGGGTTGAATATTCGGTTTATGCATAATACGGGGGAGGGGCATCGGCAGGTGGCCGAGGTGGTGCAGAGGATGTGGGCGGAGACATTGGGGGTGACGGTGACGTTGGAGGTAGTTGATTGGTCGACGTATTTGAAGCGGTTGAGTGGGGGGACGGAGACGGAGGATGAGGCTCATGTTTGGCGTTTGGGTTGGTGTGGGGATGTGCCGGATGCGGATAGTTGGTTGACAGCGGTTTTTCATGCGGAGGATGGGTTGAATTGGGGTGGTCGCGCGTATGGGGAATTTGATGAGTTGTTGGAAAGGGCGCGGGGTGAAGTTGATTTGGAGGCGCGGCGGGAGATGTATGGGGAAGCGGAATATCTGTTGGCGGTGGAGGAAGCGGCGTATATTCCGGTGTATCATTATGGTCATGTGTATTTGGCGCGGCCATGGTTAGAGCGGACGTATCGGCCGTGGGGTGGGGAGGCGTATTATGAGTGGGTGGTTGATATGGAGGGGAAGTGGGCGTATGGGGATGGATAGGTAGTGCGATTTAACAAATCGCACTACCTATGGGGTTAGATAGTGACGGTGGCGCGGATGAGGCTGATTTGGCCGTTGCGGGCGAAGATTTGTTGGGTTAGTTCGGGGGAGAGGTGATTGTCTTCAATCAGTTCTTGGCGACCATCGGCAAAGTAAACAGTAATGGAGGCGTTGGCGCCTTTTTCGTAAATGATTGGCAGTTGGCAGACGGTGAAGGCTAAGGAGTTGGCGGGCAATTCGACTTGTTGTTCTTCGCCATTGAGGCCGATGTAGGTGAAGGTTTGGGGTTGGGGTAAGAGTTCATCTGCTTTGAGCATGGTGGGGGCTAAGTAGAGTTGTCCATCATGGATCAAAGCGCCTAGTTCGCCCCAGCGGGTTAACACTTCTTCTTTCACTTGGCCGGTCATGCCGGGTTGGCGGGCACCATGGCCCCAAGGGGTGTGGGAGTAGGGGTCGGTGGGGAAGGCGCCGTAAACGGTGGGTGTTTTGTTGAAGCCGATACCAGCGCGGACATCGTAATAGGCGAATTCTAGGGCGTCGATCAGTTCTTGGTCGGCGTTGGTGGCGACGGCTTGGAAATAGCATTCTTGGACAGCTAATAGTAGTTTGGAGACCATGTGCCAGTAGATGCTGCCGAGCCCCTCGTAGGCGAAAAAGGTACCGGAGCGGCCGGTGAAGGCTTTGTGGTCGAAGGTTTTTTCGAACAGGTCGAGGATAAATTGAGTTTCTTGGGTGACGAGGTCGGTGTAGGCGGGGTCTTGGGCGAGGGTGGCGAGAGTTTTTTTGACGTCTTTGGCGTTGCGGAAACGGCCGTTAAAATGATACACATTGGCCGTATCAACCGTTAAGAGACGGACATCGTTGTTTTCTTGTAAACGTTTGACCAAGGCAGATGAAGCGACATCGTCAGCAGACACATTGTTTTTGTGCAAAAAGCCAGGCAGTTGACGGTGAGGATAGAGCATATAGGTGTGTTGATCTTGGCGATAAAGTGGGCTTTGGCGCAAACTTTTCAAGAGGGATACGGTCTCGGCTGGAGCTAGGAGTCCGGCTGATAAGATGGCGACTTGACCTTCGAGCATCAGATACAAATAATCGACATCAAGACCGTTTTCTTCGATGCGTAAGATATTATAGGTATGGTACAACCCATCTTCGCGTTTGTTAGCGCGTAAGGTTTGTTCGATATAGGTTTGGACGAGGGCTAAAAATGAGCGTAAGGTGCTGACAGCTATCTCCCGTTGTTGTGCGGGCACACCTTGGTCATAAATGGTAGCGCGATAAGCAGTGATCGCTTGGCCTAAGCCGTCGAGCATGGCGCGGCGTGAGGCGAGATCGAAACCGGATCCCAACTGGTCTTGGAATTGGGAGAAGGTTTGGTGCATACTGGTGAGTAGATCGGCTAAGGAGTGGTTGATGGCATATTGTTCGGTATCTACATGGGCTAATTGCTCATGCAAGAAGTTGATGAAGCGGTATAGGTAGGCGGTGGTGACAACGGACAAGCCTTTACCGACCAGGGCGTTATTGGCATCATTCCATTCGGGGCGTTGGGTATTCATCCAAATGCCACCATCGGGGACGAAGTTGGCTAATTTAGCTAGGAGGAGGGTCAATAGTTTTTCAATCATATTGACATGGATGACATTGCCATCTTTATCATGGAGTAAACGGCCATCGGTACCAATTTTGGCGACTAAAGCTTCTGTCGCTTTTTCGGCGTCCCAATCAAAGGTGATGGTATCAGACCAATCGGCGAGCATTTCGTTGTAGGTGTGTAAGCGGTAGGGGACATTGGCATAAGCGAAGATGGGTTGGTTAAAGAGGTGTTTAAGGGAGTTTGGTTGTAGTTGTTCGGCCGTTTCTAATAGTTTTTGTAAATAGATGATTTGGTGGTCGCTCCAATAGCCGATATTGGCCCAAGGGTTTTCAGGTTCGGGCACTTCCCACTCGATGCCATCGCGGGTGACACGATACGGGTTGTAGCCATCGGCGGTGGTGGCGTTTAGGAATTTAGCGATTAAGCCGGGGCTATATTGGGGGAAGGAGAAGGCTAAAGGTTCCCAGTTTTGGAAGATGTCGCGCCAATTGCCTTGGTAGTTTAATTGGGGGGAGCCATCTTCATTTTTTAGATTGATGGAGAACCAGTTCCATGGGCGGCTGGGGTCGCCGTGGCGACGACTAAAGGTTAAGGGTAGGTATTCGTAGCAGAGGCGGATGATATCGGCCTCATTTGTTTGTTGGGCGCGGTCATATAGGTCGCGGATATCGATTTGTGTGGGTAGGTCATTGAACCATTGTTGGTGTTGGTTAAAGATGGCGTGGTTGCGTACTTGGACAAAATCATGTAAATCGGCACGGGTGACGGTGTAGCCTTGGTTGAAGATGCCGCCGCGCATGATGTTGAACATGACATTGGCGAAATGGTGGACGGTGGTATTTTCTTGGTCGGAGAGTTGGAGGCCGTCGGCCATGGCGACGTATTTGACTAGGGTGTTGGTGCCGGCGTTGATATCGGTTTCAATTTGTGATTCGAGGGAGTGAGGGTTTTGTAGGAGATGGAGGAGGGCGGTGACGGCCGAGCGGGTTTGATTGACATCGGCGATGATGTGCCATTGTTGGTGGCCGTCAGCCGGTAAATCGAAGTTAGATTGGACGAGGTAGGAGCCGGCTTGGCCGCAGATGTCATGTTCGGGGGTGACGGGATAGCCGGCGCAGAATTGGTCGAGTTGATTGGTGGTGAGGAGGTGGGTGGGGTTGTGGAGGCCGAGTTGCCAAGCGACAGTGGCCATCAAAGATTCACTAGGCTCGGCCATATCGGTTAATGTTGCACTGAGCGTGAATAACCCTAAACCGGTATCGGGGTCAAGCTCATTCCGTTTATAGGCGTGTAGCAAACTGCTCATACTGGTTTGTAATGCTTTGGTAGCACCATAGGGCAAGATATTTTGTAGACCCGTTAATAGTTCGATGTGACAAGCGTCGCCTTGATTATGCAACCAGCCAGTTTTGACAAAACCAAACTTGTCACTGGTACGCCAGATAATGCGTTGGCTTAAGCCTAAATCATGGTTAATTTCTTCAAAAACAAGCTTGTTGCCATACGCATTTTTATATAAGTGACGCTCGGTGTGATAAAGATCAGCATATTGGTCAGAAAATGGGCGCCATAGATAGGTTTTATCATCCCGCTTAACGCGAACAATGACGACAGCACCGGTTGATTCGTGATGATTGGTTATTTTATCTTCTGTGTCGTAGGGGAATAGAGCTGAGTTGGCATCGATGCGGCCAGCGGTTAGACCGCCATTGCTAGAGATGAATAGCCAATGGTCATTGCCACTGACTAGGCTCATAAAGAATGGGGGCATTTGGTCACTGTGAGCGATACGATAGTAGCGTTCGTTGTCGAAGTTGATAAATTCACCAGTGACGGTGGGTGTATAGTGTTGTAATGGGCTATTGTTTACTTGGAGATCAAGCTTAGCATCATTATTTTCGGTTTGGGCGGGGGTTGTCATTATTGTTTAACCTCACATCTACTTGGTTGGTTGGTAAATACGAGCATTGTTAGCGGTAGATATTGGCGGGTAAATTAATATCGAAACAGGTAGATATTAATTTGAAGTTGACCGTCAATCAGCTTACTCTAACTTTTGCTGTGTCAATTTATTTAGCATGAGAAAAGCGGGAAGATCAGGATTGGCTTTACAAATGAGGGTTGTGTTGCCTAGATCGAGATTGGTGTGGGGAATGACAGATTTTGGAGCCGTGATAATAAGGGAATTCGAAAGTAGATATGTTTAGGCAAGCATAACAGCCCTAATTGGGGATGTTATGGAGTTATTCTTGTTTGTAAAGTGATTTGTTAATGATTGTGAATCATCCCGGAACGGTTATTGTTTATTCATTCATAATAACTTAAAGAGAAGGTAACAATAACTGATGCTCTTAATGATACCCCAATCGAGGCGATATATGAAATTTTAAGAATTGGAGATAAAATGGTGGTTGACGGTGGAGAGGAGGGGGTGTTATAATTGTGGATAACTGAATATAAAAAACAGTGATAGGGAGTAGTAGATTGTTCCCTCGGGTTCAGAGAGCAGAAGTCAGTGGCTGTGAGCTTTTGCCCCAGATAATAATTGAAGTCGTCCTTGAGTTGTCAGATTGAAATAAGTAGGTTTGGCCGGGTTCGCCCGTTAAAGCGATAGAGTGTCTGTTCAGGCAAATTGAGCAGGAACCAAGGTGGTACCGCGTGAGAATTTCAACCTCTCGTCCTTGTAGGATGAGAGGTTTTTTGTTGTGATAGGGGTGGAGGAATTATATATTTGAAGGAGTTGGAATTAATTATGAGCGAGATGCCGAAAACGTATGAATTTAAGGGGACGGAGGAGCGGTTATATAAATGGTGGGAAGAGAGCGGCTGGTTTAAGCCAGAGGTGCGGCCAGCTGATGCTAAGCCATATGTGATTTCGATTCCGCCGCCTAATGTGACGGGGCAGTTGCATAGTGGGCATGCGTTGTTTGCGACATTGGAGGATTTGATGATTCGGCGGGCGCGGATGCAGGGGCGGGCGGCGTTGTGGGTGCCGGGGACGGATCATGCGGGGATTGCGACGCAATTACAAGTGGAAAAGATGTTACGTGATGAGGGGACGTCGCGGGAAGAGGTGGGGCGTGAAGAGTTTTTGCGGCGGACGTGGGAATGGAAAGAGAAGTATGGGGGGCGGATTACGACCCAGTTGCGGCGGTTAGGGGCGTCGTGTGATTGGGATCGGGAGCGGTTTACATTGGATGAGGGGTTGAGCGAGGCGGTGGCGGAGGCGTTTATTCGGTTGTATCGGATGGGGTTGATTTATCAAGGGGAGTATTTGGTGAATTGGTCACCGGGGTTGCAAACGGCCGTTTCCGACCTCGAAGTGGAATACACCCCCGAAAACGGTTTCCTCTACTATTTTAAATACCCCTTAAAAGGTGGCGGTCATATTGAAGTGGCGACTACGCGGCCGGAGACGATTTTGGGTGATACCGCGGTGGCGGTGCATCCCGATGATGAACGTTACACAGAGATGATTGGCAAGACGGCTTTGGTGCCGATGCTTAATCGGGAAATCCCGATTATTGCCGATACGTATGTGGATATGAGTTTTGGGAGTGGGGCGTTGAAGATTACGCCGGGGCATGATCCGAATGACTTTGAGATTGGGCAACGTCATGGTTTAGAGATTATTAATATCATGAACAAAGATGCGACGATGAATGCCGAGGCAGGACCGTATGCCGGTTTGGATCGGTTTGAGTGTCGTAAAAAGTTATGGGCTGATATGGAAGAGGCGGGCTTGACGGTGGGCAAGAAAGATCATGAGTTGAGTGTGCCCCGGTCGCAACGTGGGGGTGAGGTGGTGGAACCCTTGGTGAGCCGTCAATGGTTTGTGGATGCGAAACCGATGGCGGATATGGGTTTGGCCGCAGTGCGTAACGGTCGGGTGAAGATTGTGCCGGAGCGTTTTAATAAGGTGTGGGAGAATTGGTTGACCAACATCCGGCCATGGTGTATTAGCCGGCAATTGTGGTGGGGTCATCGGATTCCGGTGTGGTATGTGAATGGGGATTATGACCAACCGATTGTGGCCCGTAATGAAGCGGATGCGTATGCGCAGGCGCGGAAATTGCATGGGGAAGGGGTGACATTGGAGCAGGATCCGGATGTGTTGGATACGTGGTTCAGCAGTGGGTTGTGGCCGTTTTCGACATTGGGTTGGCCGGAAGAGACGGCTGATTTGCAACGGTATTTCCCGACGGATGTGTTGGAAACGGGGCATGACATTCTCTTTTTCTGGGTGGCACGGATGGTGATGAGCAGTTTGATGTTCACCAATGATATTCCGTTCCACACGGTGTACTTACATGGCTTGGTGCGGGATGAGAAGGGACGCAAAATGAGCAAGACGTTGGGGAATGTGACGGATCCATTGGAAGTGATGGATGAGTTTGGTACAGATGCGTTACGCTTCACATTGGTGACAGGGAGCACGCCGGGCAATGATATGAACTTATCGTTGACGAAAGTGGAGAGTAATCGGAACTTTGCCAACAAGATTTGGAATATGGCCCGTTTTATTGTGTCGAATATGGATAAAGTGAGTAAGGATGAGAAGCCAGATGTGCCGACGTATACGGCGGCGGATCAATGGATTTTACATCGGTTGCAGCAGTTGATTAAGAATGCGGATCGGTTGTGTGACAATTATCTGTATGGGGAAGCGGGGCGGCAGATTAATGATTTTATGTGGAATGATTTCGCCGATTGGTATGTGGAGTTGGCGAAGGTGCAGTTGAATGAAGGTGGGGCACGGGCGTGGACGACGATGTCGGTGTTATTCCGGGTGTTGGATAGTTGTTTGCGTTTGTTGCATCCGTATGTGCCGTATGTGACGGAGGAGACGTGGGGGCAGGTGAAGGGGGCGTTGTTGGCGGCTGATTTAGGGATTGAGCCGGCCGAGGGGTGGAGTGAAGCGTTGATTATTGCTGATTGGCCGCAAGTGGAGCAAAGTTGGTTGTCGGCGACGGCGAGTCGGGCGGCGGATGATTTTGAGCAGTTGCGCGAGATGGTGCGGTCGATTCGGGCGGCACGGGCTGATGCGAATGTGGAGCCGGGCAAGCGGATTAAAGCGTTGATTGCGGCGGGTGATAAGTTGTCGTTTTATGAAGAGCAAGCGGGCATTTTGGCTTCTTTGGCGCGTTTGGATGAGGCCGAGTTAGAGATTGCGGCTGATTTAGAAGCGCCAGAGAAGGTGGTGACGTTGGCTTTGGGGGCAGTGAGTTGTTATTTGCCATTGGCGGGGATGGTTGATTTGAGTCAGGAGCGGGCGCGTTTGGAGAAGGAGTTGGCCGAGATTGAGCAGGAGCGTGAGCGATTGGCGAAGTTGTTAGCGGGACCGTTTGCTGAGCGGGCGCCGGCGGCGGTGGTGCAGAAGGAGCGGGATAAGTTTGCCAATTTGGAAGCGCAGGCGGAGCAAGTGAAGGAGCGTTTAGCGACCTTATAGATTTAGCGGGTCGTTAAAAGAAGTCAAAAGGCCTTGTCCTTGAGGGGATAAGGCCTTTTTTGTGGGTGATTTGTGGATTGTTTTGCGTCCGGTGTTGAAATATTGTAATATTAGCAGTGGAACTCGTTGCTAGTTTAGAGTTTTCATAGCGTCAGATCGTAGCAACAAGAAAATATATAATGAGCAAATTGGTGCAAGTGTGAAGTAGCCATTTCGTTCCTGTTTGTCTAAGTGCTTTGTAAACAAAGTTTTTAGTACTTCTTTTATCTGGTGGAAGTTAAGAAAATTTATGTTACGAAGTACTAAGTTTAGATGAAAGTTTAGGTGTGTGTGATGATGAAAAAGTTAGGATTGTATGGTTTGGCCTTGGTGTTGACGGTTGGGATGTGGTGGGGAATGACTGAGGCGGGGGAGATGGAGGGGGAGATATGGCTGGGGGGAAATACGCCACCAGTGGCCAATGATGATCCTGATTATACGACGCCGGTGAATGTGAATTTGATTAGTTCGCCGAATAGTGTGTTGGATAATGATACGGATGCGGAGGGGGATGGGTTAACGGCCGTTTTGGTCCAAACAGTATCTACTGGCACATTAGCTTTACAAGGGGATGGAACCTTTATCTATCTGCCGCCAACCGATTTTGCGGGGGTGGTGACATTTACCTATCGGGCTGATGATAACATATCATTGTCGAATGTGGCGGTGGCGACGATTACGGTGAATAATCCAC
>DATHYN010000444.1:0-46049 GCA_035459145.1 Anaerolineae bacterium
GATTCACCCCCCTAAACCGTTCCCCATAATCATACGGACCACGCCGTCCCAAACATCTCCCCTCCTGCCACACCTCCGCCCTCTTCCCCTCGGCCCACCACCGCTCATCCTCATACCCCCCCTCGCTTACAAACAACCCAAACTGCGCCTGCGTCACCGGATACCGCCCCAATCCATACCCATACGCAATCGCTACCTCATGCCATTCCTCTCCATCCCCCATCAAAAACGCTCCCGCCGGCACCCACCCAAACATCATCCCATCCACCTTCATCACCTCCTCCCGTAACTCTCCCAGCTTCCCTAAGTTCGTCGCCGCCAACCCCCGTTCCACCGCCGGCAACGTTTTCCCCCGCATAATCGTTAACAACCACTCCTTAACCAAAGCCACCGTTCGCTCATTCCGTTGACTCACACGATTCAAATCAACCAACTCTACCAACGCTTGCCCCGCTAACTGCGCCCCCCACGCCGCCGCCTCCCTATCCTCGGCCGCCTCCGGCCTTTCAAAACAAAGCTCATTCACCAACGGCCAAATCGCAAACGCCCCCCCACTAAACGCCTTCGCCCCCGCCAATAACGCCACCTCCCGCCACCGATTCGGCTCTTGCCGCGCCAACCTCGCCACCTCTTCGGGATACCCATAATCCGCCAAATGGCACGCCGCTAAATACTCCTGAAATGTCCGATGCGGAAAGGTATACACCCCATTCCCCCTCGGCAGCAACAACCCCGCCCGATGCTCCAAATACTCTACCAACAAAGCCGGATTAACCATCTCCTCATCCCGATTCTCATCCAACTGCATCAAACCCGCCACCAAATCCCCCACCCCAATATCCGCCGTATCCGTCAAATCCACCTGTGCCCCATGCACCTGATACGCCAACTCCGCCAACAACGATTGCACCCGCTCCCGCCCCACCTTCAACAACTCACCCAAACTCCGTTGCCGACTCACCACTTCACCCCCCGCCCCATACAACACCTTCGGACTCTCCCACACATCAAGCAATAACGCCACCGCTTCCGCATACAACGCTTCTCGCTTCTCCGGCAAACTCCCCCCATGCCACGCATGCAAACTGGCCATTAATGTTAATAGTAACGGCCGTTCCGCCAACACCCGCAACCGCCGATTCCCCAACGCCACCTCCTTCAACCGCGCCGCCCGCCCCTGCGCATCCGCCACCGACATCTCCCGCAATGGCCCAATATGCGCATACCACGATTCGATAAATTGCTTAATCTGCCCCTCACTAAACGGAGCCAACACCGTCTCCTCAAAATCAGGCAAACGCCAATCTTGACGCTGATACGCATACGTCCGACTCGTCACCACAATTCGCACCCGTGGATACAACGTCGTAAAATCACTCACCATCTCCTTAATCTGCACCCGCCTCTGCTCCGCCGCCGGCACCTCATCCAAACCATCCAACAACAACAATCCCCCCTCCTCTAACCAACGACTCTGCAACACCTTCCCATAAGACCCCAACGACATCCCCTCTAACTGCCCCACAATAAACAACCACAAATCATTCGCCGTCGCCCGCTCCCCCACCGACGGCAACCCATTCGCCGCTAACTGCCGCAACACCACCACCACCGGCAATAACGCCCCATGCTCCCACAACAACTGCCTCTCCTCCCCATCCTCTTCCACCACTCCCCTTTGTAACAAATTCAAACCCAACGCCTCATCCCCCAAACACGCCCCCGCCATACACAACGCCACAAACCGCACAAACGTCGATTTACCACTCCCCGGATCCCCTAGCAACACCAAATACTTATGCCGATTAATCTGCTCCGTCGCCGACAACATCCGCCCCCGCTCCCCACCACGCCCTCTACCCTCCCCTAACACCACCTCCGCCTCCCCCATCAACATCTCTTCCCCACTCCCCCCACTCGTCAACAACGCCGTATAAACCGCCCCCAACGCCAACCGACTCGCCTTCCGATCCGCCGCCACCTTCGGATCCACCCCACTCAACTGCAACCGCCCCATCTTCCCCCGCAACTGCTCCAAATAAGCCCGCCGCGCCACCTCCGGCGCCAATCCATCCTCCCCCTGCACAACATAATCCCCACCAACCGTCACCACATCACGCCCTGCAGTTACATCTGCTACCGATACCCCCATCCGTGCTTCCGCAGGGCCTACTCTTTTGGGTCTATCGTTCCCTTTTCACGACTTACTAACACATCCCCCCTATTAGCTTTCACCGTCTTCATCCGCAACCGATCCCCAACCCGATCATCCACGACCACATCACGCCCCGCCTCTATACCCTCCATCTCAATACCATCATCCGCCGCTTCAGGCTTCCCCTTTGCCTCCACCCCCGTTCCCCACGGCCCCTTCACCGATACATCCCCATTATTCCGATAAACATACAAAGCAAACACAGCCAACAACACCAACGCCCCCACCACAAATACAATTACATTCCCTTCCATCATTCACCACTCCTTATACAATTCTCTAATAATTATCGCAACACATAACATCATTATAACCCTGAAGTTGTTTAACCAAAACATTTCACCCTCATTTCAATAATTCAACCCCTCCTCCCTACCCTTTCCGTCGCTCAATCAATAACTCCCGAAACAAACGCTTACGCAACCCCACACTATTACTATATCGAACATGATTCACCCACCCTTTCACACTCCGTGTCATCTCTTCAAATGCAATCTCCCCATCTACATATAACTGCAACAATCCCTTTAAATGCCGTTGATAATGAATACCCTTACGCCGTTTAAGCCGTCTCTTTTCTGGAAAAACGATAAATCCTAAAAATGGAACACCCTCACTAACCGGTTGTACCTGTGCCCCATCATGAATCACCAGCCGTAAACGAGCTAACCACATCGTTAATTCCATCTTCCAACGCCACAAACTCTCTTTGTCATCTGCAAACAACAAAAAATCATCCACAAAACGGACATACCCCTTACACCGAAGCTTTCGCTTAACAAAATGATCAAACCCATTCAGATAACAATTAGCCCAAAACTGGCTAGTCAAATTACCAATAGGCAATCCCCGTGGTCTTGTCGCCGCTAACAAATCATCACCAGCAAAATAGACCATTTCATAAACCTCCTGCAATACACCTGCTCCACTATCAATTATCTGCTCCACTAAATCAATCACCTCATCATCTTTAAGCTTAGACCCTAAAATCGACTTCAAAATCTGATGATCAATGCTGGGAAAAAATTGACGAATATCAGCTTGTAACACATACTTGTAACGTCGTGCAAACTGTTGACACCGATTTAATGCCCGATGTGTCCCCTTTCCCACTCGATTAGCATATGAATCCGTTATAAAAGAGCGTTCAAACACAGGTTCTGTTATCTGACATAACGCATGATGCACAACCCGATCACGAAATGGCGCCGCACTAATCACCCGACGCTTCGGCTCATGTATCACAAAACTAACATACCCTCCTGGCCGATACGATCGAGTCTGCAATATACGATACAAATCCCACAACTCATCTTCTAAACGGTGTTCAAAGGCAGCTACATTCGGTTTGCTCCGCTTACCACGACTAGCACGTATATACGCTTCATATATATTAAACCAATCCGCTATATCTTCATACATATACTTTTTGTTTCGTCAAAAAAAAATCCCGACTCAGAGACGAACTCAGGAGCCGGGATCGTTGTTATTCGCCCGACTATGAATGCCAAAAGCACCATAGTGCGGCCAGGAATAGACGCCACCATTTTTTAAGCCTCGACTGCCCAGCCTTAACCGAGCAGTAATTCTGGCGGGACTCATGAATCACACAAAAAATGTGGACACCACAACCCGAAAACCAACATTATTGTTGTTGTTGTTCAGATTGTTCCTGTTGCGCGCGCCGCAACGCGTCAGCATCTATCCCCACAATATCAGTCACTAGGACTGTTTATTGTCTTGACAATCAAACAATTGTAACCTTTTGCCAACCACCCAGCAACCGCCCAATTTCAACCACAATTTGTGAAACATGTTTATACTGCCCCTGACTGAAACAATGCAGCCGTACACTCAGCCGCAAATAAAAACGTAACTGAGCCAGCGCCTCATCCGCCAATGCCAATTGCTCCTTTCGGGCAGCTCCCTTACGCATATTCGCCACTTCTAACCGCTCTCGCAACTCAAACGCAACATGTAACATACGCTGCGTCACCGTATACCGATACGCCCGTGGAAAACTGTTCGTCGCCGGAATAAGCCAAGCCAACAATTCAAATGTCTTCGTGAAAATAGGCATCTCTTGTCTTGCCATAACTCTATTATACCTCCTTACACTCGCTGACTATACGCCATTCAATTAATTATGCAACTTACCCAACCATATTCATACCCCATCACCATCATTCTCCACCACCCCTCCAGAAGATCAGAAGATCAGAGCCCAGAGTCCAGAGGGATCAGAGTTCTGAGGTGAATGGGGACACCACAACCCGAAAACCAACACCATGGTTGGGGTTGAGCAGACGGTACCTGCGGCGCGCGCCGCAACGCGGCCAACCCCTATCGAGTGAATCGTAATAACCACCTCCCCGCCAAATTCTTACATTACTCTTCTCCCCTAAAACCAACGGGTCATACGGATACGTCTGCATCCCCACATCCCGTGTCCACTCATTCAAATTCCCCACCATATCAAACGCACCATACGCCCCTTTATCATCCCTAAAAACCCCCACCACACTACTCGTCTCCACTCCCGCCTCGGCAATATTAGCCCCCCCCTCGGCCACCTCCTCCCCACACGCATACCGTCGCTTCGGCCACCTATTTTCCACCCAATCAGCCACATC
This sequence comes from Anaerolineae bacterium, assembly GCA_035459145.1. Taxonomy (GTDB): domain Bacteria; phylum Chloroflexota; class Anaerolineae; order Promineifilales; family Promineifilaceae; genus DATHYN01. Next base: position 4,849 of record DATHYN010000444.1, read on the forward strand.
CACCTGCTCCGGCAATCCCTCTCCCACTGCCGGCCGCCGCACCATCATTCGCTTTGGCAACTGCCACCCCCCACGCGCCCCCTTCTCCCACTCTCCCTCAGACGGCAAAAGCACCCGCTGATTCGCCGCAATCACCCCACCCGCCCGCCATCTTGCCGTCAACCACTCCGTAAACGCCACCCCATCCCGCCACGTCACAAACCGTACCGGCCGTGTCACCCCATCATCCATCATCCATTCATAATGCCCTTCCATCTGATACCCGCTCTCTCCCAAAAACAGCCGATACTGCCCCGCCGTCACCAAATATTGACTAAGCCAATATCCATACGGTATATCCACCTCATGAATCTTCTTCTCACGATCCTTCGCCAACGGATCATCATCCGGACTTCCCATCCAAAACCGCCCCGGCGGCACATAAACAAAACACAAGTCCGGCCACATCTCTTCCCGCCCCGCCACCACGACCCGCTTATTACCCACTCCCGCCCGCTCATCCCCCAAAACCCCCCACAAATCACCCGCTTGCCCCCGCAACCGCCCCCCCACCTCGGCCACCTCCTCAAACAACAACACCCGCAACCGCTCCTTAATCTCTTCCCGCACCCCTTCCGCCTGACTATCCAGCTCCACAAACGCCCACCCCGCCACCTCCACCGCTGCCAACTGCATACTCAGCTTCATCTTCTCATCCCTCACCCAAGACAGCACCAAATCCAACGCCTTCTTCTCACTATTCAAACCCAAATACCCCACCAACAACAGCAACGTCTCCCGCCACCACGAAGAAACCCACCCCTCCTGCCCCCACAAAATCGCATTAATCTCCTCTTCCACCCGCACCGTTTCCGCCAAATAATACGCACACAAAAACTCTTGAAAACTTAAATGCGTAAACTGATACACCCCATCCCGCTCACTCAACAAACTCCCCCGCACCCGCATCGCCGCCACAAACGCATCCAACTTCGCCGGCGCCTCCTTCACCCCCCAATACTTCTCCATCTCCGGCAATAACCACGCCCGCAACTGCGTCTCCGTCACCGTTCGCCCTGCCTCCTCTCCCGCACTCATCATCTCATACGCCAAATAAGCCAACCATTGCCGCTTATCCTTCCCCGATCCACCCAAATCAGCCAACGCCAACATCGCCTCCGTCGTCGGCCGATTAGACTCATTCAACAACACATCCACCGCCCGCATATACAACTCCGCCCGCTCATCCGGCAACCGCCGTCGATCATAATGCACAATCGCCACAATCGTCACCAATAACGGCGTCGTAATCAAACGCGCCTCCCCCCGCCGCTTCCGCCCCAGCTCCAACCGCTCAATCGCTTCCTTTAAATTCTGAATCTCTCCCCCTCGGCCCCCCTCTTCATCATACACCGCCATACACCACCGCTCCACCAACGCCTCCACCTGCTCCTGCTCCATCGGTTGCACTTCCACCAACTCAAACGCCCCACCCAATACCGTCCCCCCCTGATACGCTTGCGTCCGACTCGTCACCACCATCTGCCGAATCCCATCATTATCCGCCAACTTCTCCACCGCCGCCCGCACCAACTTCCGCTCCCGCTCATTCGCCACCTCATCTAAACCATCCAATAACAAAATGCACGAATGCCCCTCAACCAACAACCGCTCAAAGAAATTATCCGGCAAACCCAAGGCCGCCTCACGCAATGTATAACTAATAAACGACGCCAACGTCCCCTCCCGCGCCCCTTGCCGCCCCACATTTTTCTGATACCAATTAAACTCACTCAACGACACAAAAATCGGCAACGGCAACGCCCCCTCCAACCCCAACTGCGCCCGCACCGCCCCCTCTTCCCCCGTCCGCAACGCCCGCGCCAAACTCATCCCAATCAACTGCAAAAACGTCGTCTTCCCCGACCCCGGCCCCCCCACAATCACCAACCTCGGCCCCAACCCCAATAACCTATCCATATCAATCTCCTCCTCCCCAACCCGAACCATCTCCCCCTCTTCCCGGCCCAATCCCTCCCCACGCTCCTTCTCCAACCCCCGCATCCGCGCCCGCAACGACACATACACATCATCCAACGTCAACCGTGCCGGCCCCTGCTCCTTCGGCCGCAACCCCCGCAAATCCAACCGCCCATACCGCCGCTCCACCCACACCAAATAACGCCCCACCCCCTCGGCCACCCCCTCATCCACACCCGTTCCCCCACTATAAACCTGCACAATATGCTTATACGCATTCACCACTGTCACATCACCATCAGACGCCACCTCCGTCAGCCGCACCCCACCCAAACGCGGCCGCTCCTCCCCCCTCGATACCTCCACCTCTCCCCCCCTCTCAATCATCTCCCCCCGCCGCAACAACCACACCAACCGTCCCACCACCCCCAACAAAACCAATACCACCCCCACCAACAACCAAATCAATAGATTCATCATATCCATCATGCAACCTACCCTAAATAGTCACTACATAAACACTCTCCTTCTATTATATCCTACCTACCCCCACCAACCTACCCCAGCCACGACAACTCATCCAACCCCGCGCCAGCCCCAACCTACCGGCGAGGCATCGTGCGCCTTACCTCACCCGCTAACGCCTAACCTCCTCTCGCACGATGCCTCGCTCCATCATCTCACCTCTTTCATCATATCCCCTCGGCCTCCACCCCTCCCCTCCCTCCCCTCCGCCACCGCGCCAGCCCCAACGTACCGGCGACGGCATTCGGCGCTAAACTTCCCTAAAAACTTAATACCCTCTCTCGCCGAATGCCTCGCTTCCATCATCTCCCATTCCCTATACCCTACCCTCGGCCTCCCACCCCTCCTCTCCCCATCCCTCCGCCCCCATCCCATCCCAACGTACCGGCAAAGCATCGTGCACCATACCTACCCCGGCCACGACAAATCATCCACCCCCTCGGCCGTCAACAACTCCACCAACAACCGCTCCAACAAATCCACATCCGTAATCAACTCTAAACGCCCCTCCCAATCCGCCCTCACATCACCAAATTTATGCGCCAACGCCCGCACCAACAACGCCCGCGCCGTTTGCTCCCGACCCGCTTCAATCCCCTGCTCAATCCCTTGCTCAATCCCTTGCTCAATCCCCTGTTCAATCCCCTGTTCAATCCCCTTCCGCAACCCTATCCGATACGGATCGTATAAAAATTCTTCCTTCATCGCTGTTAATTCGGCCATTACCTCTTCTCCCATATCTGCTAACACCTCCAATGGTAAATAACAATCTGTAAAATACATTAAAAAACATTTGTCCTCCCATGTCAATGATGAATCATTCTTAATCGTCCGCCAACTTGCCAATCGTGACTTCACCGGACTCTCCATCGGCATCACCGCCGACAAAGCCGCCGCGACCGCTTCCGTCCGCACAGCATAATCATCCCCAGCCAAATCACGTAAGTTAACTTGCCAATACGCTAACCTCATGTAAACATCATCCCCAATCATTTCCTCATAAACTCTTTTTCGAATCACATCATCACCCACCGGCAATAACATCATCACCATCGGCAAAACCAACTCCTGCTTCAGCAACCGTAACAAAGCATAATATTCAAACATCCGCCTCGGCAAACTCTCCTTACGACTCGCTTCCACCTCCACATGTAACAAAATCACCTCTGGTCGCCCATCTTTCCGCCTCACTTCCACCACCACATCCGCAATCCGCTTCAACGCTTCCGGTAAATTAAGCCCCAACTCCTTATCCACAAATTGCATCGATTCCCAATCAATAGCTCTCGCTTGCTCTGGCAAGAACAAACTTATCACTTCTGGCAAAAAACGGTACAACAACTCCTTAAATAACGCATCATGCGGCGTTGCGCCAATCACTAATGACATCCCTATCTCCTTATAAACAAGATTAATACCTATCTACTCAACGCTAATCAACCCGTTTTGACGCCATTCCCCTCTCCAAATTCGCCAAATCCCCCACTTTCCGTTACAATCCCCCCCGCTTACACCGTTCCGAATCTTTCCAAAAATAAAAAGTTACTAATAAAGTCCCTGATCGTTACGCTTTTGTAAGCAAAGCCGTGTATAACATCATGTCAGACCAACAGTAGATAGTGCAACATCTCTACTGTAAATTAGCATAAGCCGCTCTAGGGCTTGACTTAATTTACAGTAACAACGAGGCGTTGCCCAACAGTAGGCCATTCCTAAATCACAGAGGCTCTATAAACTCCCCTTTTACCCCCATCTCTGTGGTTTTTTGTTGTATAAAAAGATATTATGACCGATTCTCAACAAACCGATGTCCCTCAACTAAATAACCAATCACCTACTTGGCACAAAACCATCATCCCCATCCTCCTCACCCTCACCCTCATCCTCGCCGCCTACCTCCGCTTTACCGGCCTAAACTGGGACGACTCCCACCACCTCCACCCCGATGAACGTTTCCTCACCATCATCGCCAGTCAACTAGAAATCGTCACCAATCCCCTCGACTATCTCCAAACCTCTACCTCTCCCCTCAACCCCCACAACAAAGGGCATAACTTCTACGTCTACGGCAACTTCCCCATGACCGTTAGCCGCTACATCGCCGAAGTCGTCCAATCTTTCTGTCAAACCGAAGACGCTCAAGGCATCATCACCCAACGGGACATCTGCGCCTACAACTTTAAAAGCTACAACGGTGTCCACATCCTCGGCCGCTTCCTCTCCGGCCTCGTCGACCTCATCTCCCTCATCTTCACCTTCCTCATCGCCAACCACCTCTACAATAAAAAAGTCGCCCTCCTCGCCACCTTCATGCTCGCCACCGCTGTCATGCCCATCCAACAATCCCACTTCTTCACCATGGACAACTGGGCCGCCGCCTGCACCACCATCACCATGTACGCCGCCGTCCGCGCCGCCGGCATCGGCGCCGCCCCCCACGAACGCTACCACAAACGCTGGTGGATCATCTTCGGCCTCTTCCTCGGCCTCACCGTCTCCGCCCGCATCAATATCGCCCCCCTCGCCCTCATGGCCGTCGTCGCCGCCTTCATCTGGACCCAAACCCAAAACCAACTAGACGCCCAACAAGGGCTCCCCCGCCCCTGGTACCACTACTTCCCCTACGCCCAAACCGTCGTCTTCATCGCCGCCATCACCTCCATGCTCGTCTTCCGCCTCGGCCAACCCTACGCCTTCAACGACCAAGACCTCCGCCACTTCGTCCTCGGCCTCGCCGCCGACCCCCGCACCGCCGACCCCGCCCTCGACGCCCTCGACCCACCTAGCTTCGGCCAAGTCATCTTCGCCAGCTCCGCCCTCCTCGATGCCAAAATCGACCAAGCTAACTTCGAACATCCCGAACCTGGCTTCATCAATCGCTTCCTCAACACCGTCTCCGGCACCGTCGACTGGGCCACCGCCCTCCTCTTCAGCCCCCAATGGCTCGCCAACATGGAAGAAATCCAACGTCTCCAACAACCAGACGCCGTCTTCCCCCCCGCCCTCCAATGGACCGATCGCCCCGCCATCATCTTCCCCCTCACCAACATGATTCTTTACGGCATGGGCCCCCTCGCCGGCATCATCGCCTGGCTCGGCTTCCTCTGGGCTCTCTGGCGCATCGCCCGCGCCCGTCCCGATTGGACCCTTCACCTCCTACCCGTTAGCTGGGTCGGCCTCTACTTCCTCTTCGCCGCCACCCGCTGGGTTAAATCAATTCGCTACTTTTTGCCCATCTACCCCCTCCTCTTTATCCTCGCCGGCTGGTTCCTCTACACCGCCTGGCAACGCGTCAACACCATCTCCGCCCCCACCCGCCAAAAAATGTGGCAAACGGCCGTTGCCTCCCTCACCGCCGCCACCCTCCTCAGCTCCCTCGCTTGGGCCCTCTCCTTCGTCCAAATCTACCAACAACCCGTCACCCGCATCACCGCCTCCCAATGGATCTACGATAACATCCCCAGCAGCGCCACCCTCCTCTACACCGACACCGACGGCAACCCCCAACAAAAACACCTCCCCGCCCGCCAATACCAACTCCTCCCCGATACCACCCCCTTCACCGTCCACTTCTCCATGCCCGAAGACGGCACCGTCACCGGTCTCCGCCTCAACTACGTCTCCGACCTCATCACCGATACCCTCTCTCTCCCCCCCACCGAACACGCTTTCCAAGTCACCCTCCATCCCATCGCCCAATTCGACCAAACCCTTACCTCCGGTATCGCCCGCGCCACCCTAGACACCCCCCGCCAACCCGTCACCATCCCCCTCGACAACTACACCCTCACCGGTGGCGAACGCTTCACCATCCAAACCATCGCTGGCCCCACCAGCTTCCTCGCCCTCGATACCAGCATTCTCATCAACGAACATTGGGACGACCCCCTTCCCCTCCGCCTCGACGGTCTCGATGGCTTTGGTCAATTCTACGCTGGCGTCGCTGAAGGGGTCATCCCCATCACCGGCGCCGATAGCCCCGATAAAAAACAATCTTTTTACCGTTGGCTCGATGAAGCCGATTACATCATCCTCAGTAGCCAACGCGCCGTCTGGTCAACCCCTCGCCTCCCCCTCACCTTCCCCCTCACCATCGCCTACTATGAAGGACTCTTTAACGGCGACCTCGGTTTCGATTTGGTCGCCCAATTCCACGCCGACCTCAATATCGGCCCCCTCTACATCAGTGACACCGGTGGCACCTACAACTGGGGCGAGCCCCCCGCCGTCGGCTGGCCCCCACCTGGCCCCACCGCCGCCGAAGAAGCTTTCAGCGTCTATGACCACCCTCCCGTCTGGATTTTCGGCAAAACCGACCGCTACAACAGCGATACCGCCCGCGCCCATCTCGATACCATCGACATCACCGAAGTCGTCTTCACCAACCCCGGCGAAGCCACCCAAGCCCCCAACGGCCTGATGCTTACCAACGCCGACGCCCAAATACAACAACAAAACGGTACTTTCGCCGAAATCTTTAATCCCACTGGCCGCCTCTCCACCAACCCCGCCCTCGCCGCCGCCGTCTGGTGGCTCTCCGTCATCCTTCTCGGCTGGCTCACCTTCCCCCTCACCTTCGCCCTCCTCCGCGGCCTCCCCGACCGCGGCTACGCTTTCGCCCGCATCTTCGCCCTCCTCTTCATCTCCTACTTCACTTGGCTCCTCGCCAGTCTCGATATCATGCCCCACACCCGAACCACCATGCTTTGGGGCTTGCTCCTCCTCATCCTCCTCAACCTCTGGGCCTTCCGTCGCCACCAACAAGCCATCCTTGACTTCGTCCGCCACCACGGCCAACTCCTCCTCCTCATGGAAATCATCGCCCTCGCCCTCTACCTCCTCCAAATCGGCATCCGCCTCGGCAACCCCGACGTCTGGGACGTCATCTGGGGTGGCGAAAAACCGATGGACCTCTCCTACTTCACCGCCGTCATGAAAAGCACCCAATTCCCCCCCTATGACCCTTGGTTCGCTGGCGGCTACATCAACTACTACTACTACGGCTTCGTCTTCGTCGGCGTCCTCGCCAAATTATGGGGCATCGTCCCCACTGTCGCCTACAACCTCATTCTCCCCATGCTTTTCAGCTTCACCGGCTTATCCGCCTTCAGTCTCGCCTATAATCTCGTGAGTTGGCGTAGTCAAGCCGCCCACATCGCCAAACCTTTAGCCCGACGCCCTCTCATCGCCGGCTTCACCGCCCTCACCCTCTGCATCCTCCTCGGCAACCTCGCCCAAATCGGCGTCGTCCTCCACGCTTGGGAACGCACCAGTGACACCGCCATCTATACCGGCAACGCCAACCTCGACCGCCTCGCCCGCGTCATCGACGGCGGTCTCGACCTCCTCCTCACCGACCGTCCCGCCGCCATCTACACTGGCGACTGGTTCTGGACCGCTACCCGTACTCTCAACATCGAACAAGGCGAAGTGATGCCCATCACCGAATTCCCCTTCTTCACCTTCCTCTACGGTGACCTCCACGCCCACATGATCAGCCTCCCCCTCGCCATGCTCGCCCTCGCCTGGTCCATCTCCCTCGCCCTCACCCCCAAACTCACCGACCCCTCCGGTGCCGGTAGTTGGCTCGAAAAAGCGCTCCGTTGGGGCTTAGGTGGCCTCGCCATCGGTGTTCTCCAACCCACCAACTCTTGGGATTGGCCCGCCTATCTCGTCATTGGTTGTTTAGCCATCATCTACTATGGGTATAAACAAAACGGCCGTTCCTTCTCCCTCCCCGCCCTCGGCCAAATCACCCTCCAAATCACCGCCCTCGTCACCCTCTTCTTCCTCACCTTCTACCCCTACACCGCTGAATTCGGCACCGCCTACAACTCACTCTCCCTCTGGCCCGGCTCCTACACCCACGTCAGCAGCTACCTCCGCGTCCACGGCCTCTTCCTCTTCCTCGTCATCACCCACCTCGCCCGCGAATTCCGCCTCTGGTCACGCACCATCACCCCCACCCACCTCACCCGCTGGAAACCGTTCGCCCCCGCCGTTCTCCTCGCCCTCTTCGCCTACATTCCGATTATTCTCTACCTTTATTACGGCCGTAGCTACTGGATCGCCCCCATCGCCCTCACCCTCATCATCATCTCCGGCCTCCTCGGCCTCCAACCCAACCTCCCCAGCCACCGCCGCATCACCCTCATCCTCATCTCCTCCGCCCTCGGCCTCACCCTCTTTGTCGAAATCTTCGTCCTCGACGGTGACATCGGCCGGATGAACACCGTCTTTAAATTTTACATGCAAACTTGGGTTCTCCTCAGCGTCACCGGTGGCGTCTCCTTCGCCCTCGCCTTACCCGCCCTCCGCCGCCGTCCCCAACTCGGCCGCAGTTGGCGCCTCGCCTTCGCCATCCTCATCTTCTTCGCCGCCCTCTACCCCATCACCGCCACCAGCGCCAAATGGGCCATCCGCATGAGCGACGAAGCCCCTCACACCCTTGATGGCATGGCCTTCATGCAAACCACCTCTTACCACGACCAAGGCCAACTCATCCACCTCTCCTCCGATTATGACGCTCTCCAATGGATGCAACGCAACATCGACGGCTCACCCGTTATCATGGAAGGGCACAGCCCCCCCAGCAACCACAGCCCCTACCGCTCCATCACCAATCGGGTCGCCATGTACACCGGCTTGCCCGCCGTCATCGGCTGGGATTGGCACCAACGCCAACAACGTTCCGTCCTACCCGGCACCCTCGTCTACAACCGTATCCGCGACGTCAACAACTTCTACAACACCACCGATATCACCACCGCCCAACAAATTATCGCTGAATATGATGTCCGCTATATTTACGTCGGCCAATTAGAATGGGTCTACTACCAACCAGCCGGCTTGCTTAAATTTGATCAAATGCGTGACCAAGGCTTGCTCATTGAGCGCTACCGTTCACCTGAAGTCAGCATCTATGAGGTACCACAATCATGACACTGATAGATATCTGGGCCGCTATCCGCTGGTGGTTTGTACTCACCACCCTCGGCCTCCTCGTCTTTCCCACCAGCTACTATCTCTTCTCTCGCCTCCCCGACCGCGGCTACGCCTTCACTAAAATGTTGGCCTTGCTTCTCGTCAGCTACCTCTTCTGGTTACTCGGCTCGCTCGGCTTTCTCACCAACTCCAATGGCAGTATCCTCCTCAGCGTCGCCATCACCGCCGCCCTCTCCCTCCGCGCCCACCAACTCGCCCCCGATTGGCGCTCTTGGCTCCGCCATAACCGCCGCTACGTCCTCGGCGCCGAGCTCCTCTTCTTCCTCGCCTTCATCTTCTGGGCTTGGGTCCGTGCCCAACATCCCGCCATCTCCGCCACCGAGAAACCGATGGAATTCGCCTTCCTCAACGCCGCCACTTACACCCCCACCTTCCCTCCCCTAGACCCTTGGCTATCTGGTTTCGGTATCAGCTACTACTACTTTGGCTATATCATGATGTCCGTCATCGCCCGCCTCGCCATCGTCCCCATGAGCTACGCCTTCAACCTTTCCATCGCCTGGATTTTCGCCGGCACCGCCCTCGGCGCTTTCGGCCTCGTCCACAACCTCCTCACCCTCGACAAAAACCCAACCCGTACTCGTCTCGCCCCCGCCCTCGCCCTCATCGCCGCTCTCGCCATCCCCGCCGCCGGCAACCTCGAAATCTTCCTTGAACTACTCTACGGCCAAGGCATCGGCCACAACATCACCATCGGTACCGATGACGCCGGTAATGACCAAAACTTCTGGCAATGGCTCGATGTCCGCGACCTAGACACCGTCGAACCTCCCTCACGCCCCCGCTACGAAGGGGGCGGCTGGTGGTGGTGGCGCTCCTCCCGCGTCATCAACGAATACCACCTCGACGGGACCGTCGAAGCCGGTCTCGCCCCCATCGCTGAATTTCCTGCCTTCAGCTTCATTCTCGGTGACCTCCACCCCCACGTCCTCGCCCTCCCCTTCGCCTTCCTCAGTTTAGCCCTCGCCCTCCAATGGTGGCTCCGCCCCCTGATTCTGCATGTCGTCGCTTGGCAACGCAGCGGCCTCATCGATGGCACCATACTTCTTTTCCGTCGCCTCGGCCCTCTCACCCTCCTCGGCACCGCCTTAATCGTTGGCGGCCTCTCCTTTTTAAATACCTGGGATGTCCTCATCCATCTCTTTATTGTCGTTGCCGCCTTTGTCTTAGCCCAATGGCGCCATAACGGCCGTTGGCACGCCAGCTACCTCATCCAAGCTATTCTCCTCGGCCTCGCCCTCGTCTTCCTCGCCATCCTCCTCTACCTCCCCTTCTATCTCGGCTTCCGCTCCCAAGCTGGTGCGCCCTACATCCTCCCCATGCTCATGCGTCCCACCCGCCTCGCCCATTTCCTCACCATCTTTGGCCTCCCCCTCATCATGATTATCCCCTTCATCATCATGAGCGCTGGCCAAGCCATCGCCCAACAACGCCGACGCGGCGCGTACCTCACTCTCGCCCTCGGCACCACCTTCGGCTTCCCCCTTCTCCTCATGACCATCATGCTCTTCATGGGCCTCATCATCGCCATCACCCCCGAAGGGGCCAATCGCCTCATCGCCCTCGCCAACCGGCTCGAACTGCCCCTATCCCTCTACGCCCCTGGCAGTCCTTTCCTCAGCAATCTCATCTGGGCCATCTCATCAATCTTCAAGCTCATCCCCTCCTTACTCCTCGCCCGCCTCACTTGGCCCGGCGTTACTCTCCTCCTCGGCCTCACCATCGGCTTCGCCCTCACCACCATCGCCGCCCACCTCAACCAAGACAAACCCAATCAACCCTCCCTCCAATTCACCCCCCAAAACAATGACGACGCCACCGACGACCACCAAATCGACCGCCTCCTCCCCTTCACCCTCCTCCTCATCATCACCGCCGCCATGCTCACCATCGGCCCCGAATTCCTCTACATCCGCGACAATTTCGGTATGCGTCTCAATACTATCTTTAAATTTTACTACCAAGCATGGCTTCTCTTTGGCGTCGCCGCCGTTGTTGGCGCTGGCTATTTAATCGAAAAACACCGCGCCATCGGCCTCATCGCCACCCCCATCTATCTCATTTTCTTCGCTATCTCTCTACTTTTTCCCTATCACGCCATCCAATCACGCCAAGTTGAATACCGTAGCATGGTCGGCGCTGCCGCCGATGAATCGGTCGCCACCCTCAATGGTCTCGATTACATTCGACGCACCAATCCGGATGAATATTCAGCCACCTTGTGGCTCAAACAAGCTACCAAAGACCAAGGCCGGCCCGTTGTCCTCGAAGCGGTCGGTGGCCAATACTCAAGTTACGGTCGCATCGCCGCCAACACCGGCCTCCCCACCGTTCTCGGCTGGGCCGGTCACGAATACCAATGGCGCGGTTCCACACCGGAACCGGCCGAGCGAGACCCCGCCGTCAAAGCCATTTACCAAGACAATGATTGGTTTGGTACCGCCCAACTCCTCAATAAATACAATGTCCAATATATCTTTGTTGGTGATCTCGAACGACGTACCTATGGCGGCCAAGCGGTGGATGATAAGTTCCGCCCCCGTTTAGATATCGCTTTTGAATCCGGCTCTGTCACCATCTATCGGTGGCAACCACAATAATTATAACAACTGGAAAAAATGATGGACTCTTCTGTAACGATGACCACAACCAATCAACAAACTAACTGGGCCCAACTGACCGTTGCCCAACTCACTGTTGCCCATCTGTTTTTGGGTCTCATTTTGCTTGCCAGCATCCTTTTACGGCTCAATCAGCTTGATAATATTCCCCTATCACCGGCCGAGGCCGAGCAAACGCTCACTATTTGGCACTTCTGGCATCCCACCGATACCCAACTGCCCGTGACTGGTTATAGCCCCTTCTACTTCTCCGCCACCGGTCTCCTCACCCAGTTCATCCACTTCACCGATGCCACTGCCCGCCTCGTGCCCGCCCTCTTTGGTATCGCCACCGTCGCCCTCGCTTGGCTCTGGCGCCCCTACCTCGGCACCCTCGGCACCCTCCTCTTCGCCCTCCTCCTCACCACCTCCCCCACCCACACCGCCCTCGCCCGCACCGCCGATGGCCAAAGTGCCGCCATCTTCGCCCTTCTTCTCTTTACCATTAGCTGGCTACGTTACCACCATACCGCCACCTCCCGCTGGCTCTATCTCGGTGCCGGCGCCCTCGCCCTCGGCCCCACCACCCACCCCCTCTTCTATACCGGCCTCATCACCTTTGCCCTCGCTTGGCTCGCCCACTTCAAAATCGGCCCCTCCCTCATCACCCACCACCAAAAACCTGATCACCCCACCCGTCGCCGCACCTTGCTCATCATCGCCGCCGTTGGCGCCGCTTCTAGCACACTCTTCTTCTGGAATCTAAGTGGCTTAGGCGCCACCGCCGATGTCGGCCTCGCCTGGCTCCAACGATTCCAACTCCAACCCGACAACCCCACCATCTACTGGCTTAATCCCATCTTGGCCCTCGCCCGTTATGAGTTTGTCCTTCTCAGCTTAGGCCTTGTCGCCTTAGGCTGGGGGGTCTGGCACGGACGTCCCCTCCCTAGCCTCTGTATCTATTGGTTTGGCCTCACTTTCATCTTTTTGCTCATCCAAGTCGGTCAAATGGATAATGTCGCTATCGTCACCATTCCTAGTTACCTATTAATTAGCCGTATGGGAAACCAATTGATTCCACCCGCCCCGCCACATCTCCTCCTCATTCTTGTAACCTACTTAACCGCCACTGGCAGCATCATTTACATTCACCTCCTACGTTTAGCTAGTCGCACCCGCCTCTCCCCCGCCGATTTCAACGCCGACCAATATTATCACATCCTTATCATGGTCATCGCTTTTCTACTCATCGTCATCGGCGTCAACTACGCCTATTTATATCACAGTCGCCTACCGTTCGCGGGCCTGTTTATTGGCGTCTTATTCTTCTTAACGATGCTCAGTTGGGGCAATAGCTGGTGGCTCGGCCAGCTCGCCTTCAATGATACCCGCGAACGTTGGGTTGAAAATGGGGCCGCTACCGCTATCCGCAACCTGCCCTCTGCCCTCACCGAAATATCATGGATGGCCCATAATGACCCCCAACGCCTACAAATCATCACCGATCTTGACCATCCTACTTTACGCTGGTATCTGCGCGATTTCAAAAACACCACTTACGGCCACTCAATCCCACCCAACTCTGATGCCGCCGTTGTCCTCACCACTAGTCAAGAAGAACTACCCCTAAATGGTAACTATCTTCAAAGCAAATTTTATCTTGAACATTATGGTCTCATCGAAGTGCAATCAAGCACACCCTTGCCTGCCCAACTAATACGCTGGTGGCTCGCTCACCAATCCCCTCACCGCCCTCTCGTCTCCTCAGGCACCATCTGGGTTCGTGACGACTTAATCTCACCATAAGGAATGATAGCATGGATATTGATTGGCTATTAACAACATCACCACCCACAACCGAATCACTACATCTGATTCACGCTTGCCTTCGTGGTGATGATCTTGCTTATGATGCCCTCTATCAACAACATGTCGCTTACATCTATCGGTTAGCCTACAGCTTACTCCAAAACCGCGAAGATGCCGAAGAGGTTCTTCAAGATAGTTTTGAATACGCTTTTCGCACCCTTCACCGCTATGACCCCCACAAAGCCAGTTTCAAAACGTGGTTATATCAAATTACAGTCAGCCGTTGTCGCAATAAACGGCGGCGCAAATGGCTACCCACCTTCGCTTGGCAACATCTGCCTGGCGAGGCCCAACTACCTGCTGATGAACCTTTGCTTGATGAACAAATGGTCTTAAATGAGCAACAAAAGCTGGTTTGGCACGCTTTATCCCAATTGACGCCAAAATTGCGGGAAACGGCCGTTCTCCGCTACTACGAAAACCTCTCTTACCAAGAAATTGGCCACATCGTCGGCGCCTCAGCCAAAACAGTTGAATCACGAATGCGCCTCGCTCGCCAAAGTCTCAAAAATATTCTACAAGATCAACTATCTGATCTCATCTTATAAAATAAGGTAACCAAATGAAAACCAATAACCACGTTACCCATCAAATCCCTAATTATCTACTTGACCTCCTACCCCCCGCTGAACACCAACAAGTAGCCCAACATCTAGACCTCTGCCCCACCTGTCGTCAACAACTCATCACCGAACGACGGTTAACCCACACCATCAAACAAACCATCCAAATCGCCACCACCCCGCCACCACAGATCCAAAACCAACGCTGGACCGGTAGCAAACCAACCTATCAATGGCCCCTCACTAACTTCATACGCCGGCCCGCCACCTCTGTGGCCCTATTAATCCTCATCTTGGTCACCAGCTTAAACTGGTTTACACCACCCGCTATCGCTGCTGTCCCCCAACCAACCAGTATGAGTACCATGAGCAATCAAACCACAATTAATATCAGCCGCACCCCCATGGCTAATCATATCAGTCACGATGATTTCAATCATCATGAGCATGAATCATCCCCACTCTTTGTCCCTGTTCACACCCCGATTCCCCCACCCCCCACACCGATTGCCGCTTTATTACCATAATTATTAATCATCACCTATTGCCTTTGAGTGAGAACCAATGTCTGAAACTATGAGTACTGAACAACAATCTGATTTACCTATTGAACCGCAAAACACATTTTCTGACGATCCCTTCTTTGTTGAAGAGACTGATGAACAACTGCTGACCATGAAACTTGACCCCAACGAGGAAAAACCGTCGGTCAAAAGCATCTTAGATCAGCCCATCGCTCATCTGATCACCCTAGACTGGGAAAAAATCGCCTACTTGACCATCTTCATTCTAGCCCTCATCTCCCGCCTCTGGAATTTAGGCGACCGCGTCGTTAGCCATGATGAAAGTTTGCATACCCAATATTCCTATCAATATGCAATTGGTGATGGCTATAGCCACACCCCCTTAATGCATGGGCCGTTCCTCTTCCATATTACAGCGATCTCCTACTGGCTTTTCGGGGCTAACGATGCCACCGCCCGCCTCCCCGTCGCGCTCTTTGGCGTCGCTCTCGTCCTTTTCCCTTACCTCTTACGCTCATGGATCGGCCGTCGTGGCGCCCTTTTTGCCAGTTTCGTTCTTCTCATCTCCCCCTATACTCTCTACTACTCACGCTATATCCGGCACGATGTTTACGTTATCATGTGGGCCCTCATGGTCTTCTGGGCCACTTGGAACTATCTAGAAAAGAAAGAACCAAAATACCTTATCTGGTTCGCCGCCGGCAATGCCCTCATGGCCGCTACCAAAGAGGTCTCTTTTATTTATGTCGCCATCTTCGGTAGCTTCCTAATTGTCCGCCTCGCCCCCCAACTACTACGTCAACAATGGTTCCGCACCCGCTTACCACAAGCAACTCTAGCCCTACTCCTCCTCGGCGGGGCCATCATCACCCTCGGCCTCGGCACCGGCCTCAAACTCTATGCCAGCAACCAAATCGAAGCCGCCAACGAAGCCAACGACGCCGCCCTCCTCGAACAAGCTATTCAAGATCCCCCCACCGCCACCATCGATACCAGCAACTACGAAAACCTCGAAGAAGCCTCCCGCTGGGCCATTCTCGTCGGCTTCGCTTTCCTCACCTTCGGCCTCATCCTCTTCGCCGCTAAAATGCGTCCCCACATCGATGATTTCCCTGAATTCGACCTCATCATCTTATACAGTACCCTCCTCTTCCCCATGCTATCTCCCTTCTTCACCACCATTGCCGGCTGGGAACCAACCGATTACAGCTTCACAACCTGTGTGATCGCCAATCAAGAAAATATGACCACCGCCGCCCTTTGGTTCTCCCGTTTTGTACCTGGCAATGGCTGTTGGAGCCATTTCTTCGCCCAAGGGCTCGTTCGCTCTGGCATCTTCCTCTTGCCCACCTTTGCCATCGCTATCTATACCGGCCTCTGGTGGCGAGCTCGCATCTGGACCATGGCCGCTGGTACCTTCCACATCATCTTCCTCCTCCTCTACACCTCCTTCCTCACCAACCCTGATGGCTGGAGTAGTGGGATGATCGGGTCTCTCGGCTACTGGATTGAACAACAAGAAGTACAACGTGGTAGCCAACCCCCCTTCTACTACCTTTTTGTCGTCCCCTTCTACGAATTTATGCCCCTTATTTTCTCCACTATCGCCATCTACGCCTGGAGTGCCAAATATAAACTACAATATCTCATCAATTACGGTCTCAATACAATTGTTATCGCTATCTTCACTTTCAGCTTTGGCAATTGGGTCTTTAACCTCTCTAACCGTAGCCAAGGGCTAGATACCACCATTCTCCCTGGTCTCATCGCCGCTATCGCCGTGCTCGTTCTCGCCACCCTTTACGGTGCCTATACCCGCTACCAAGAAATCGAACAAAATCCAGATACAAAAACAAATTGGCAATACCTTCTCGATAATAATATATTAACCGGCTTTTTCCCCTCCCTCGTCTGGTGGCTTCTGTTTACCTGGGCTGCTTACAGCTATGCTGGTGAGAAAATGCCTTGGCTCAGTATCCATTTCGTCATTCCGATGGCGTTTATGATCGGCTGGTACTTCAATGAAAAATTGGCCGATACCGCTCGTTATCTACTCAACCGCCAAGCCGCTATCGCTATTGGCCTCACCGTACTCGCTCTCATCATGGGCTTCCTCACTTTACGCCCTTTATGGCTCGGCGAAGTCAACTTTGGCCTCCAAAACCTCACCAATCTGAGTAATATTGGTCGTTTCCTCGGCACCCTCATCATCACCCTCATCATCATCCTCGCTTGGTGGGAATTCAGCCATCGCCACGCCCTAGCTGTTCGCCGTGTCACCTGGATCTTAGGCAGTTTCATCCTCCTCAGTATCTTGACAATGCGTTTCAGCTACATGTCTAGCTTCGTCAACGATGATTATGTCAATGAATATCTCGTCTACGCCCATGGCGCCCCCGCCACCAAAGCTGAGGTGTTGCGCCAGTTAGAGGATTTATCACTACGCATGTACGGTGATAAAAGTATCAATGTCGCCTACGACAATGATTCCTCTTGGCCTCTAACCTGGTATTTGCGCGATTATCCCAAACGTACCTATTTTGGCGAAAATCCTGGCCGTGACATCGTCGATTCCCCCGTCGTCATCGTCGGTAGCAATAACTGGAGCAAAGTCGAAACCTTACTAGAAGACAAATACCAAGCCACTACCTACACCTTCTTATGGTGGCCGATGGAAGATTATCGCAAACTCTCTTGGGACGCTTTCCTCGGCTACCACAATGGCAATCGCATCGACGATCCAGACGCTCGTAAAGGGATCTTTAACCCCCGTGTCCGCCAAGCCGTTTGGGATATCTTCTTCCACCGCGATTACACCACTTATGGCCAAGTATTTGGTGGTAACTATACCATCGGCCAATGGCCTCTTCGCCACCAACTCCGCTTCTATGTGCGCAAAGATGTCCTCGCCAATTTGTGGGACCAAGGCGTTAACACCACCGTCATCGAAGAACCATTTGACCCCTATGCCGATAAAAACTTCGCTGTCACCGCTATGCAACAGCTAGGCACCAATGACGGCAATTCCCTAAGCCAACTCAATTCCCCCCGCAATGTTGCCATCGGGCCCGATGATAACGCCTATGTCCTCGACTCTGGTAATCATCGGATCGTTGTTTTTGATGCTGATGGCGAAGCGATCAACACCTGGGGCACATTTGGCAATAGCCCCGGCCAATTCAATGAGCCATGGGGCATTGCCGTCGATGACCAATATGTCTATGTGGCCGATACGTGGAATCATCGCATTCAAAAATTTACCTTAGCCGGTGAATTTGTCCTCACCTTCGGTCAAAGTGGTGCCCCTGAAGGCGACTTCGACGGCGCTGGCCTCTTCTTTGGCCCACGGGACATCGCCCTCGTCGAGGATGACAAGCTACTCGTCACCGATACCGGCAATCACCGTACCCAACTATTCGACCGCGACGGCAACTTTATTGACGAACGCGGCGAATTCGGCACCAATCCTGGCCAATATTATGAACCAGTTGGCTTAGCTGTCGACAGCGCTGGACTCATCTTTATCGCTGACACTTGGAACGGCCGTATCCAAAAACTACTCCCCAATCTCCTCCCCCTCAGCGAATGGAGCTTCGATGGCTGGTACAGCGAATCCATCAACAACAAACCGTATGTCGCCGTCGATAGCCTTGACCGCGTCTACGTCACTGACCCTGAAGGCTATCGTGTCATCGTCTTCGACGGTACCGGCAGTTACTTAGGCCGTTTCGGCCAATTTGGCACCGATCTCAGCTCATTTAGCTTAATAAATGGTATCACCCTTGACTCCGATGATAACATTTATGTTGTGGATTCAGCCAATAATCGCATTCTCAAGTTCCCCCCTCTCACTTTTGATGGGTCGGTTGCACAACCTGCCGACATTTTTGACGGTATCGATGTCGATGTCGATTAGCACTTGTCAACATAACATAATTATGCTATCATTACCGATGCTCTCACGTCTATAACGTGAACTCATCCATGTTAAAATTTTTGTATAAATAATACCAACGAGCCTCGTCAACAGGGTCAACGCCACAGACCACATATTTTGCCGTGTGCTTCATCGGTCAATTTCATTATCTTAGTTAGGGAGAAAAACAGTGGCTAACACAAAATCCGCAAAAAAACGCATACGTCAAACCAAACGTCGCACTATTCGTAACCGTGTGTTCCGGTCTAGCGCTCGGACACATATTAAAAAAACACGTTCTTTAATCGAAGACGGCAACATCGAAGCAGCTGAAGAAGCTGCCCGCGAAGCTGTCAGCCTCCTTGACCGTGCTGCCTCTAAAGGGATTCTTCATCCCCGTAACGCGTCACGCCGCAAAAGCCGTATTATGTCTGCTTTGGCTGCCGCTCGGCAAAAATTGTCAAGCTAATTTTTTGAAACAAAAACGCGTTGCGCTGCAGCGCAACGCGTTTTTAATCCGTTTCTAAGAACCTTTACCTTTCATTTGACTTATTGTAATTGTGTGACTATAATCACCGACAATTAAAAAATATGCGCCTATGGTGTAGTGGTAACATACCGGCTTCCCAAGCCGTTGTCACGAGTTCGAGTCTCGTTAGGCGCTCTCCCATCACAATAAAACAAAAAAAGCCCCCTAAAATTTTAGGGGGCTTTTTTTGTTCACCCATTATCTATCGGCCCACATCTCATCACTTACACGCCCGCGCCATACCTGACGCACCCGCGTCGTTAACCGCACCCGCGCATCATTCTCACTAATCTCAACCAACAAAATCCCCCCACCTGCTACTAAAACTTCTATCGGCTTATCACCAACCACCAAACCCCACCCCCAGGCCGCCGCCGCCGCCGCACATGCACTACTCCCCGAAGCTAATGTGTACCCCACCCCACGCTCCCAAATCTCTAACCGTAACCGATTTGGCCCTATCCCAGCCACCAATTGCACATTTGTCCCCCGCTCAAACCGTTCCGCCACCTCCACCCATCGGCCCAATCGCTTAATCTCCGCCACCATCCCCTCCTCCTCTTCCGCCAACATCACCCAATGCGGGTTTCCCACCGAAATCGCCGTCCCCCACACCTCTTCACCTAACCCCTCTAACCATAATCCAATACGGCCGCGCCCCTCCACCCACATAACCTGCCCCACATCTACTGTCACCAAGCCCCCATCTCCAGCCACCACCATTGCCACCTCTTCACTCGGCAAGCCCACCACAAACCTCTCCTCAACCTCGACCACCCCCTCATCCCGCAAATAACGCCCAAAAATCGCCAACCCATTGCCACTTTTCTCCGCCTCACTCCCATCCACATTGAAAATTCGCACCCGCCCGCCACCCTCATCACTCACATCCCACAAAATCCCATCCGCACCTACCCCCACATGCCGATCACACAATCGCCGAATCTCGGCCACCGTCAGCTCCCGCCCCACATCAGCCCGCTTAAGCACCAAATAATCATTCCCCCACGCCTCATACTTCACCATCGGGATACCCGCCCACAACAAATCTCCCTCGGCCACCACCAATCGCTCACGCCGCAATAAATCAGCCACCCGCTCCCGTGCTTGCATCAACCTCGCCTCTCCCCCACACAACCAAATCACCGCCGGCTTCAATGCCCCATTATAATTGCTCCCCATACTCAAATGATAAGCCCCACTCATCGGTACCGCCAATAACTCCCCCTCGGCCACATCCGCTAACCACAAATGCTCAATCAAAATATCCCCACTCTCGCAAAACGGCCCCGCAATCGTCGCCCTCTCCCCCATCGGCCGCCGCGGCCGCTCCACCGGCAACGCCGTATACCGCGCCCCATACAACGCAAACCGCGCATTATCCGCTAAACCACCATCCACCAATACCCACCGCCGCTCCCGTGTCCGCTTCACACCACCAACTTGATACACGGCCACCCCCGCCCGAGCGACCAAACTCCGCCCCGGCTCCAGTTGCAACCGCGGCAACGGTAACCCCCGCTCGGCACAACCCGCCACCACCCACTCCCCCAACTGACGTACATACGTTACAATATCCGGCTGTGGCAACGCCTCTTCATGATAAGCCATCCCCAATCCACCCCCAGGACACAGTACCCACTCCGCTGGCAACTCCAACGTAACCGCTAAATCCAACACCCGTCCCACCGCGACGGCCAACGGCGCCGCCTCTCGAAACTGCGACCCCAAATGAAAATGCAAACCCGTCACCAGCCAACCCGCCTCACGACAACGGTTAACCGCCGCCACGACCTCCTCCCGCCGCAACCCAAACTTACTATCCTCCTGACCTGTCTGAATATGATGATGCGTCACCACCATCTCATCCGGCTTATACCGCAACCAAAGTGCAGGCCGTGGCCCCGCCACCACCAACGCCAATAATCGCTCTAACTCCGCCAGATTATCAATCACAATCGTCCCCGCCTGTTGACACGCTTGGCGCAAAACGGCCGTTGTCTTATTCACCCCATGCACCAAAATCTGCTCACGCGGCGCCCCACTAGCCACCGCCAAACCCAACTCCCCCAAACCGGTACAATCAATCCACACCCCACGCGCCACCAACCATTCAATCAACGCCAAGCTCAAATACGCCTTGCCCGCATACGTCACCCCTGTCTCTCCCCCATACGCCGCTAATCCGTTCCGATACTGCCCCAACGCGTCAGCGATCGTCGCTTCATCATACAAATATAATGGTGTCCCATACCTGTCTGCTAATTGCGCCACCCCCACGCCATTAATCATCAACCCCAAATCATCATCAACCCTTGTTGTTTGTGGGAAAATCCGCAAACGCTCAGCCAACAAATCCGGCCCGATGCTGTCACTCATACATCATAACCCTCTTTTTTCAACCACTTAGCTCCCTCCCGATAGCTCAAACCACTCAAATCAGCCCGATGCCGCTCTAAAAACTGCTTGACCCCCTCTGGTTCTACCTTCGAATATTGACGCAACGCCCACCCAATCGCTTTACGAATAAAAAACTCACTTTCCCCCATCTGCGCTTCACAATACCGATAAAGTCGCGTCTCATCCGTCTCCCCTTTATGCGTCAACTGCCCCAAAATAGCTACTCGGCGTATCCAAATATCTTCGTCCTCAATCCATTCATCCATTAACGGCCCCACGGCCGCTCGCTCACGCCGCCAAACCGCCCCCACCAAATGATTAGCTATCTCATCCACCAAATCCCACCACGCCCCCTCACGTACCAATCGCTCATATAATGGCAGTGACTGACTACGAATAAACTTTTTAGGCTGGCGTGCCACTGTTAACGCCATATACTGCCCCTCCCGATACGGTATCGCCCATACCGACAACACCGCTCGCTCATAAGCCTCGTAACTCTCTATCTGCAACTGCTTTTTCAACTCTTTTTCAATCTCTTTCCGCAACGGACTAGGCACCCCATAAAATCGGCTTTGATACTTCATATACGCCGCCATCTCTTCCGCTTTCGTCTCATCCGCCCGTGCTTCCAAGGCCATCTGCACCCACTCGGCCACATTATCCGCTGTTAACATCACCACCACTCCTTAACCTCACCATTGACGGGCCAAGGCAACTGCCTCTTGCCAACGCTCATAACCCAACAACCACTTATCACCATTGAATTCTGGCTCAAACCGCGTTTCGCCCCCTGGTAAATGCGGCAAATCCGCCAACTCGTTCCACACTCCCCCCTCCAAACCAGATAAAACCGCCGCCGCCCACGCCGTCGTGTCCCGAAAAGCAGGCCGCAGAATCGGCACACCTACTAAATTAGCCTGAATTTGACAGGCCAAATCACTCGCCGATACCCCTCCCCCCACACTTAATGATGACGCTTGCACACCACTTTCCTCCGCTATCAACTCTAAAATCGCCCGCATCTGATAACCAATCGCTTCAAAGAAAGCACGGACAATGTGCCCACGCCCATGCCCCAAGGTCAACCCCAACAAGGTCCCCCGCGCTTGTGGTGCCGCTTCGGGCATCTCCATCCCTGTGAATGCGGGCACAAAATAAACCCCATCACTCCCGTCAACCTCACCCGCCAACTGCGTCATCATCTCATAATCGCTAAACAAACCCAAATTATCTTGCAACCAACGTGCCGCCGCCCCCGTCACTGTCGTTGGTGCCTCCAAACAAAACGTTGGCTTTTCTCCTAAATGCCAGGCATGATACGTATTAATCTTATCTTGCTCTGGAATCTGCGTCCCCATACAAACTTTCACATACGAGGCCGTTCCATGTGTACACGCCGCCATCCCCGGCTGGCGAGCACCATGTCCAAACATCGCCGCCTGCTGGTCCCCAATCATCGCCGTCACCGGCACCGCCGCTCGTTTACCATCTGGTGCCGTAATCATCATCTCACCAAATGTGGTCACTGTCGGCGTCACATGCGGCAATGCCTCCAATGGAATCCCCCAAAAATCAAGCCACGCCTGCCAATATGATCCAGTCCGAAAATCATACACACCCATTGCCTGCACCAAAGAACTGTCCATCTGATGCCCATTCGGCTGACCTAACGCTTGCAACAACCATGCGGTCGATAAACCGAGGCGCAAACGGCCGTTCTTCGCCGCCTCATCAAACGCCGCCTCATACCGTCGCCGCCACGCCAAATGCAACGCCCCCATATACGGCCCTGGTGGATACCCCAACCGATAACGCGCCTCCGCCAACAACGGCGTGCGCACCGTCTCTAACAAACTCGACACCCGCAAATCCTGCCACGTAATCGCCGACCCAATCGGCTCCCCACTTACTCTATCCCAAGCAAAAACCGTGTTTCGCTGACTTGTCAACCCACACGCAACTATCTGCCTCGGCTCAATCTTCGCCGCTCCCAATGCCGCCGTCACCGCTTCCGCCACCCCCTTAGCCACCACCCTCGGATCTTGCTCCACCCACCCCGGTTGTGGATACTGCCGCTCTAATGGCCGATTCCCATACCCCACCACCTCACCTAACTCATTCAAAATAACCGCTTTACTACCACTCGTTCCTTGATCAATCCCCAACACAAATTGTTCACTCATAGTCTGGCAATAGCTCCCCTAAATGGTTGATAATATACGTTGGTTCCACCTCAACATCTTCCATGTCAGCCAAACTGGTCGCTCCCGTTAAGGTCAACGCCCCCGCCATTCCCGCCCGCAAACCTAATAACACATCCGTCTCCCACCGATCACCCGTCATCACGCACTGCTCGGCCGGCACCCCCGCCAAATGCAAAATCGTCTCCGCCGTATAGTGCGATGGCTTCCCCACAATCGCCTCCACCTTCGTATCCGTACACGCTTCAATCGCCGCTATCATCGCCGCCGCATCAGGCTCACCACCACCCGGTACCGGGCAATAACGGTCTCCATTCGTCGCAAAGAAACGTGCCCCCGCATTGATCGCATCAAACGAAACCTGCAACTTATGATAATCAAACGTCCGATCAAAGCTGGCAATAACCGCCTCAACCGCCTCGGCCTCATCCGTCAAATGAAATCCAGCCGCGATCAACTCATCCTTCAACGACGTTTCCCCCACCACAAACAAATTCGCCCCCGGCATCCGTTGTTGCAAAAAATGCACCATCACATAAGATGAATTAATCACATCACTGTCTGGTGTTGGTAATCCCAGCTTCGTCAACTTTTGCGCATACGCCGCCCGCGGCCGTGTCGGATTATTCGACAAAAATAATGTTCGCTTACCCTTATCTCGTAACGCTTGAATCGTCTCCCCCGCCTCAGGCAACAACTCATCCCCCAAATAAACCGTCCCATCCAAATCAAAAATGTACGCTTCGTACCATTGAGTCACACGTGCCACGACGGCCACCTCTCTTTTTTTATTATTCTACCCTTTCACACCACTACTAGTTGCACTCTCCACAAAGAACCGTTGCCCCAGCATAAAAATAATCATCGGTGGCAAAATAGCAATAGCCGCCCCCGCTAAAATCAAATTCGGGCTATCCGCCGCTCGGCCCCGCAACACATTCAACGACAACGTCAACACATGATTTTCCACATTCCCCGTATTAATCACCACCAACGGCCAGAAAAAGCTATTCCAAGCATACAAAAAGGTAAATGTCGCCAATGTCGCTAACGCGGGTGTACTCGCTGGCAAGAAAATACGCCATAAAATCTGTAAACGTGTCGCCCCATCAATCAAGGCCGCTTCTTCAATCTCTTTCGGAATTGTAATAAAAAATTGCCGCATCAAAAAAGTGCCATAAGCAGTAAACACCCATGGAATCACCAACGATGCCAGCTTAT
Source organism: Anaerolineae bacterium (assembly GCA_035459145.1). Lineage (GTDB taxonomy): Bacteria > Chloroflexota > Anaerolineae > Promineifilales > Promineifilaceae > DATHYN01. The sequence continues at coordinate 30,164 of DATHYN010000444.1, forward strand.
CCACCCACCCAATCGCCACCATCAACTGATACAATGGTGTAATTAACACCACAAAAGGAATCATAATCGTCCCTAAATAAAGGACAAATAGCTGATCCCGCCCCGGAAAACGCAACCGAGCAAACGCATACCCACCTAAAATCGAAGTCGTTAACTGCCCTGTCATTACCAAGATCGTCACCAAAGCGGTGTTGGTCAAACTCCGATCCATCCCTTGCAACTCCACCACTGTCGAATAGTTTTCTGGATGGGCTGATAACTCCTCTACTGGCTCACTCAACCGCACATTTTGAAAAACTTGTTGTTCTGGATGTTCCGGATCCACAAAACGCCCCAAGGCCGTCCGACTCACCTGCACCATTTCCCGTTCTTCTCCCCCCACAAACACATTCCACAATTCTAACTCTTCCCCGTTAATCGTAACCGTTGCCTGCTCACCACCCCCATCAACAGGGGTTACTTCCGTTTCTTGTCGTTGAACGGTACTGCCCAAATTGTCAACTGGCGCATAATACCCCACCCGAATATTACTTTCGACCAACGCATACTCTTGCTCCTTCCCACTATCATCAACGTAATACAAAGGCAATGGCTCGTCATACCCTTCTAACTCAACTGTAATTGGATCACGGGGCAACAACCGAGGCGGATATCGAAATGTATCTTTCGGCTCCTTAAATGATGTCGTCAACATATACGCAAATGGAAACAACATCACGAAAGCAAAAAATGTCAAAATGCCATAGATAAAGATATTACGAATTGTTGTCTGTCGTTGATATGATTCCATCTCTCATTTACCCTTCGTAATTACCACTACTCGCCCGTTGGCGTTGGAATTGGAACAAAGTCGCGCCAAAAATCATCAAAAACAAGACCCAAGCGATGGCCGAGGCATACCCCTGCTCAAACCGTTGAAACCCTTGTTGATACAAATATAAAACCATCGTTAATGTCGAATTATTAGGCCCAGCTGGATTGGTCGGGATTAAGATAAACACTTGCTCAAAAATCTGCATCGCTTGAATCGTCGTTGTAGTGACCACAAAAAACGTCGTGGGCGCTAACAACGGCAACGTAATCCGCCAAAATTGTTGACGTTCTGTCGCCCCATCAACCGTTGCCGCCTCATACAATGATTTCGGAATATTCTGTAAGCCGGCCAAAAATAGAACCGTATTAAAGCCTAACCATTGCCACGCCGACACAATCACAACCGCCAATAAAGCGGTACTGCTATCTGATAACCAACGTGGTAATTCAGGATCTATATTGCCCCCTATCATATTATATAAATCGACTAATAATGATAGAAAATAATTGATATACCCAATTGTCGCATTAAATAACCATTGCCACACCAGCGCAATCCCCACCACGGCCGCCACACTCGGCAAAAAATAAATCGCCCTAAAAAACTTCATCCCCGGCAACTTACTATTCAACAAATTAGACAAAAACAAAGACGGTATGACACTCAATGGCACCGCCATCAGCACAAAAAACAACGTATTGCGCAAAGCCAACCAAAACAGCTTATCCTCTGCCCCCACCACATAATGATTATCCCCAATCGAAAAACGGGTCAACTCCGCATAAACCGTGACATCCAACACTTCATTAGCCAACTGCTCCGCGTTATCCAACGACGCCACATCTAAATTCAAAATCCGCTGATAATTATCCAACCCCACCCAATCTTGGGTTCCGAATGCATCCCAATTGGTAAAACTAACATACAAAGAGAGCAACAACGGACCGGCGAAAAAGAATAAGAAGCCTAGCAAATTTGGTGATAAAAACAACCAACCACTAATCATCTCTTGATCAGAATTCGTCGCCCCCAACGCCGCTGCCACCGGCCTCTGCCACGCCATGCCGAACCCAACCCCAAAGAACAATGCCCCACCCGCTAACAACAAGGCCGTCCCATCCCCAACTAAACTCGTCAACACAAACAATGTAGCTTGTACAATCCCCACCGCCAACAAGAACAAAATAATCGTCACCCGCATGACCCAACGTTGCACCCGTCCAATCTGTCGTTCAAAACCAGGCTTTGATTCAGCATACCGCTCCGCTTGTAACCCCAACACATAATAGCTAAAACCACCCAACAACAAGATAGGCAACCCGCGCCCAAACGTATCCGCTAACGCATCCAATCCTGTAAAAAAGCCCAATTGCTGTAACAAAGCAAAAAAGCAAACCAAAAAAGCTAAATAATTAACCAACAAGGCTAATGTCCGCCCCCGATGGATTTTTTGCCGTAAAAACCAAACCGCGCCCCCGCTCAAGCCCGCCTCTAACAAAAACAACAAACCTACCACAACTTGCAACCAAGCTACCATCTCCCCATTGGTCCACACATAACCAGCACCCGCAACTCCACCAATAGTGATTACTGCCTGCCACCCCATCAAGATGGGCAACCAATTCATTTTATTTTTGTTAACCGCTGTCTCGCTTACGCTCATAAACAGTACCAGATAATGATGGTGGGCGAATGAATACCATTCGCCCATATTGTGTTGTAATGATAATACCCTACCCCATCACAACTGGGGTAGGGTATTATACCTGAAATCAACTAATTGCTAAATGCTTGATTCGCTTCGTCACAAATCGTCGCCGCAAAGTCATCAATAGAGGTTTCTCCATTCAAGACCGCTGACACGGCTGGACCCATCACCGAATCATATTCAGGCCAGCTACCAGCCCACAATGGACCTTCTGTCGCTGGGTTCCGTGCCAAACCATTCAAGAAAGCTTGATTGTTTGCTGGTGGCGTGAACTCTAAGAAAGCATCCAATGCATCTTGGCTCACACGGCTAGGTACATTTGCGCCCAAAGAAGCAATTTGACCTTGAACATCAGCGCTGGTCAACGCTTGTACCAACTCCCAAGCTTGTTCTGGATAATCAGTTTTGGCGTTAACCACATAGGCACCCCAGAAGAGCCAGTTGCTCGGCCCAGCTGGCCCATCAGGCAATTCAACCACATCCCAGTTGAAGTCCGCACTGCTACGAACACCAGGGGTGGCCCAACGGCCGTTTTGGAACATACCAACTTTACCCGCCAAGAAAGGAGGCTCGCTATCTTCACCATAAGGCACAGCAATATTCAAATCTTGGTACAAGCTGCGCTCAAATGCTAAACCAGCTAATGATTCTTCCGTATTCAATGCACAAGCAGTCCGATCTTCATTAAAGAAACCACCACCGGCCGCATACAACCAGTAACCATACGGACCCCACCATGCATTTTGGCCATAACCATAAATGTCATCACCTAAATCATTCATCGCCGATGCCACTTCTACAAAGCTATCCCAATCCCATTCACCCTCGGCCGCCAATTCGCGTGGATCTGGTGCCCCAGATTCAGCCAAAAGATCAAGATTCAAATACAAAGCAAATGTAGACACATCACGTGGCAAACCCCACAACACTTCACCGCTATTGCCGGTTTCTGGGTTGTAGGTCAAATGTGCCATCGGACCAGGGTAGAAATCTTCATCACTATACCCCTCAGTATCATCAGCCATACTACGCAAATCCATAATCAAACCACGGCTAGCAAAGTCAGCAATATCAGTCCCTGGAATCCAAAAAACATCAGGTCCCGTACCGGCCGCCAACTCTGTTTTCAATACATCTTGATAACTGGAAGTTTCGCTACCACCTGGTTCATAAACCAAGGTGACATTTTCCATCTCTTCACTTAAAGAATCACTCACCGATTGATACACATCAATTTCAGCTTGGTTGTCGGGACGGGTCCGCCACCGCAACGTCACTTCCATATCACCCATATCATCTGAGCCATCATCACTACCTGTATCTGTGTTGCCGCTATCTGTTGACGAATTATCATCACCATTATCAGCAGTAGGTTCATCCCCACCACCGCAGGCAACGAGCGCCATGCTCAGCATTAACAAAAATAACATCCATACTTTTTTTGACATATTTTTCTCCTCATTAAAAAAATTAAAACACAATTGGTGCCGTTGATTCACGCACAATCAATTGCGCTGGCAAACGTTTTTGAACTATTTGACCATGTTGGTTTTGAGCTTGAGCTATCAAGAGCTGCATCGCTTGTTGACCAATTGCATGAAAATCTTGACGCAACGTAGTCAAAGCAGGTGTAGCATAAGCCGCCATCGGGATATCATCTACACCAATAATCGATAGCTGTTGTGGGATTTGAATGCCTTGGCTATACGCCGCACGCAAAACACCAATCGCCATCTGATCATTTTGGGCAAAAACAGCAGTTGGTAACTCCCGACTTCGCCCAAATCTCTGCCAGCAAGCATAACCAGATGCAGCCGACCAATCACCAGTTAGTAACCAGTCCGCCCGCAACGGTATGCCTGCCTCTTGTAACGCTTGTTGATACCCGTACCGACGATCTTGGGCACAATCCTCGGTTAAGGGACCTGTTACCGTAGCAATTTGACGATGCCCAAGCGCTAACAAATGTTTGGTTGCCTGATAGCCCACATCTTCATCATTAAGCGCCACGGATTGCCATTGCCCGTGGCGCGGCCGAGCGCCGGCCAACACCACAGGAAAATCAGCCGGTAAATAGCTGTAGCGCTCGTCCACAAAGGGATTAATAACTAACAAACCATCAACTCGGCCACTCATCACCAACTCATCAATTAATCCAGAAAACATCTTGTCATTATCAGCTGTCGCCGATAACAAAAACGCACCCGCCGCCCGTGCTCCTAACTCTGCCCCATGCACCAAACTAGCAAATGTATAATCCGTTAAATTAGGTACAATACAAGCAAACAACCCCGTCATCCCCGTCGCTAACGATTGCGCCCACACTTGTGGTCGATACCCCAAATTAGCAATCGCCGCTTCCACCCGCGCCCGTGTATCTTCAGCCACATTATCCGTTTGATTAATAACACGCGAGACCGTTTGCCGTGAAACGCCAGCTTGGCTGGCAACATCTCGAATTGTTACTCTAGATCGGTTCATAATCTCTCCGTGGGCTTAGCGATAAAACCATCATTTTATGAGTAAAACAAACATGTGACCGGTCACAATGATACCTAATAAACAAACTTTTGTCAAAAAAAAACGTCTAGACCCAACCGCCAACCACGCACTACGACTCGGCCAACATCTGCCGCAAGCGCTGAATCTCAGCCATCTCCAAACGCGTGTCCAATGGCACCAAGACCGCTTCACTCGCCGCCAACGCCTCGGCCGCCCTCTCCCACTCCCGGAGCGCCACATACAACTTCGCCTGCGCTAACTTCGTCCGCGCTCCCTCATAATAACTACCCCCCACCTCCGCTAACACCGCTTCACTCGCCACTAACTGCTTCTCCGCTTCCCCCCAATCATTCGCCTGCAATGCCACCTCACCCAAAATCCGATACGCATTCCCCTCCTCACTCGGCATCGCTAACTCTTTCGCCATCCCCAACGCCTTCTTCCCCCAATTTCGCGCCTCCTCAACATTCCCCCGCTTCATCTCCGCCTGCGCATAAATCCCAAATACCTCTGGCAAAAAATCCCGCGACCCAACTTGCTCATAATACGTCACGCTCGTCTCCAAATGAGCCAACCCCGCCTCTAAATCTCCTTGCAACACCAAAGCATGGCCCACATTCATATGCAAAGCCCCCACCGCCCACAACGACGCCCCAAGCTGTACCAATGCCCACAACGACTGCTCAAAAAATGATTGCGCCTCATCCAATCGTCCCTGCTTCAAACCAATACCACCCAAATTGTTTTCAACCAACGCTTGGTTGTACACATCCCCAATCCGCGCAAATGTCTCCCGCGCTAACCGATAATACCGATCCGATTCCTGCAATTGGCTCATATCAAAATATGCTGTCGCCAACAAGTTTTGGGCCAACGCCTGCCCATGTATATTATTCGCCTCTTCATAATATCGTAAAGATCGTTCAAAACGTTTAATCGACGACTTCCTATCCCCCTGCAACCGCTCAACTTGCCCTAAAAACCCATGCGCTCGGCCCAAAACCGCCGTATCCCCCACCTGCTCCGCAATCCGCAACCCATGCGCCCCCAAAGCAGATGCCTGCTCATACACCCCCTGCCGCAAATCAATCAAACCCGCCGTGATAAGCAACTCCGCCGCCTCCGCCGTCTCCTCCGTCAACACGGCCAACCCCTTCTGAATCGATGCCCGCGCCTCTTGATACTGCCCCTGCAACTCATGCCACCGCGCTAACCAACGATACGCCCGCGCTTGCGCCCCTAGTTCACCCATCACCTCACCTACCACCAACCCCTCCTCCAAATGATGCTTCGCCTCATCATACTGCCCCAACGAAACCAATAACTCACCCAACGATAAGTGAACAGCCAACCGCTCCCGCTGATAATCCCCTTCAACCAATGAGTCTAAACAAATCAAACATTTACGATAATGCTCTGCCGCTTCTTGATTGGCCGCTAAATGCTGTGCCTGCTGACCCGCCCGCATCTGATAATGCAACGCCTCAGACCATGCCTCGGCCACAAACCCATGATACGCAATCTGCGCCACCTCATCCGGATAAAGCGCAATCAACGCCTCCATCACCGCTAAATGTAACTGCCGCCTTTGAGCAAACAACAACGTATCATACGCCACCTCTTGCACCGCATTGTGCCGAAATAGATACATCTTGTTCTCATTCATCCCCTCAACCATTGGCGCCCCCGCATGCACCAAATCCCGTTTCGACATCTCCTGCAACTGCAAACTCAACTCTTGCCCCGTTATCCCCCCTGGATGCGACTTCGCCACCAAATAGCTCGCAAACGTCCGCCCCACCACACTCGCTAACTTAATAGTCGGCTTACACCGCTCCGGCAACCGATCAATTCGTGTTAATACTGTCGCATAAACAGTATCTGGAATGCCTAAATTAATCGTCGCCAACGCCGCATCAGGAATCAAATCCCACTCCCCTTCATCATCCTTAACCAAAAAATTGGCCGCTTTCAACGTGTCAAACAGCGCTTTGCCAATATACCACTCCCCCCCTTCCTGCCACAAATCCCCTCCCTCCAACAATGTGTCAATCAGCTCCACCGCAAAAAACGGTCCCCCCTGTGCTTTCTCGTTAATCAATGACACCAATAAGGGCGACGGCTTACCCCCTAACTGATTGGCCACCAACTCCTGAATCCCATCACGCCCCAATGGCTCCACAATCAACGTATGTCCATGCTCTAATTGGGTCAAGTCGGGCAGAATCGGCTGATCCGCATGAATGGGTGGCCGATGCGAAACCACTAACATAATCTTATCACGCCCAATCGCCCGCCCCACTGCCAACGCCAACGCCAATGACACCTCATCCGCCCAATGAATATCATCCAACAACAAAATCAAACTACTCTGCCGCGCATAATAGCGCAATAAATCAACCGCCAACGCAAACAACGCTTTCTGCCGCAATGACGCCTCTAACGCATCCGTCGTCGGATTATCCGCTATCGGTATACCTAATAAATCCCCCAACAACGGTAACCGCACAACCCAGTTCCGATTTATCCTCGCCAACACATGGCGCAAATGACGCAACGTCGCCTGATAACTATCAGGTCGCGTCCCTTCATCAATCCCATCCTCTACATCTAATAACTGCCGAAAAATACGCCGCCACGGCGCATACGCAATCCCTCGCGTCATACTTTGACACAACCCAACCAACACTTGCCCCCCTTGCTCAACTAAATGACGACTAAATGTCGCCATTAAATGGCTTTTACCCAAACCCATTCCCCCTTCAACCCGTACAACCTGTCCCTTGCCGCGGCCAACCTCTTCTAACCACACTCCCAATTGCGCCAACTCTTGATTGCGACCAACTAACGGTCTCTCAAACAACGACCACATCTCCCCACCTCTCTGCCACCCCAACAACTCCGCCACCGCAATCGGCTCCCCACTCCCCTTAACCATCATCTCCCCCAATGACCGAAATAAATATTGCTGATTCGCCGCATCCGCCACCCTCTGCCGTACCAATACCTGCCCCACCTCAGCCTTCCCCATCAACCGCGCTGCCATATTCGTCTCATCCCCCATCACCGCATATGTATGCCGCACCTCGGCCCCCACCGCCCCTGTCCACATAATCCCTTGACTAATCCCAATCTTCACATCTTGAATATACGCCAGCTCCTTCGGCATCCGACTCAACGCCATCCCCGCCGACACCGCCCGCGTCGCATCATCATAATGCGCAATCAATGCCCCAAACGCAGCGTACAAATAACTCCCTTTATCTCCGATTGTGATCTGCAACAAATACGCTTCATGCTCCGCCAATATTTTCTGCACCCATTTAATATAACGGCTCAACTTATCCCCCGCCCCCTCATCTCCATCATAATCCAATCCACTAAACTTTAAAAACAAAACCACCACTGGCCGTAATTCAGCCAAAAACTCTTGCCCTGCCCGCAACCGAGCCGATACCGGCTCCAAAATCCATGGCTCTAACACCTCCACATCAATCACATCATCCCGATTATCCCAGCCCACCCCAACCAACGCCTCGTCAACCACCAATCCCGTCACAACCCCTACCCGCCGTCCCCCTTCGCTCTCCCGAACTTCCCCAACTTCAATATCCCCACCCAACGAATCTAAAATCGAGGCGTCAACCACCACATCCCCCCGCTCGGCCACCCCCTCCGCCCCCGCCATCCAATCCAATGTCTGCCCCGCCAATACATCAATCAACTGCTGCCCCTCATCCCCCACCACAAACCGCCGCGCTGACCCCACCGCTAACGCCACTTTAACATATAACCGAATCGTCGTGCCCCCCGGCGTCACCACCGTCGACATCTCCCCCATCACTCTCTGCATCGCTAACGCGCACGCCACCCCCCGATACCCTTTATCTTCATCCAACCAACATGTAATTGAATCCCCCGCAAATCCCATCACACTCCCCCGATACCGATGTAATTCCGTAATTAACGCCTCATACACCGGATTAATCTGACGCAAAATCTCTTCAGCCCCCCGCTGCGGACCTAACTCCTCCACCAATGTCCGCGTCAACACCGTAAAGCCCGAAATATCCGCTAGTAACGCTACCCCCTCTGTCCGTTCTGTTAATGCTTTTCCCGTCGCTAACGCCAATCGCCGATCCATTGGCAAATAAGTTGCATAAATATTCATAAGCAAATTATACCCGATAAATGCAATTTATGGATATTACGATTCAATACGTTGTTTAACCAATAAATAACAGAGCTCCCCCCCCACATGCTGTTTAATCTAAACGATCGCACTTACTTCAACACATTAAACAGCTGATTTTCAAGCTCGAATAACTACGCACTCAAAATATGTCGCGCAATAATCAACCGTTGAATCTCACTCGTCCCCTCACCAATCGTCATTAACCGTGTGTCCCGATAAATCCGTTCCACTGGATACTCACGGCTATAACCATATCCACCATGAACTTGAATCGCATTACGACAAACGCGTTCACTCACTTCCGTCGCGAACAATTTAGCCATTGACGCCGCTTGTGTAAACGGTTTACCTTGATCTTTCAACCACGCCGCCCAATAAACCATCAACCGCGCCGCTTGTATCTCCGTCGCCGCGTCAGCCAACATCCATTGAATCGCTTGATGATTGGCAATTGGCGAACCAAAGGTTTCCCGCTCTTTCGCATACTTGATCGCTTCTTCATATGCCGCTTGCGCCAAACCAACTGACAACGCCCCAATACTCACCCGACCAGCATCCAACACAGCCAACGTTTGATGCAAACCTTTCCCCTCTTCACCTAACAAGTTCGAGGCTGGCACACGGACATCTTCAAACGTAACCGCATGTGTCGGCGACCCTTTCAAACCCATCTTCTTCTCGGCCGGTCCCATCGACAACCCCGGCGTATCTGTCGGTACCAAAATATGACTCAAACTCCGGCTACCACCATCCGCATCAGTCCGACACAAAACCACCAACAAATCAGCAATCGACGCATTCGTCAGCCACATTTTACTCCCATTAATGACCCACTCATCCCCATCTTTGACCGCCCGCGTCCGTACCCCACCTTGCAAGTCAGAGCCAGCTCCTGGCTCAGTCAAACCCAAACCAGCCAAACGCCCTTCCCCCGTCGCCAACTTCGGCAACCACGTTTGCTTTTGCTCTTCTGTCCCGTACGTCACAATCGGCCCCAAACCTAAACCATTGTGCGCCGAAATCGCCAACGCTGTTGAGCCACAGCCCCAGCCCAACTCTTCAACCGCAATCGCCGCACTAATCGTATCAACTTCCGCCCCACCATACTTTTCCGGCACAATCAAACCCAACAAACCCATCGGGCCCATCTTTTTGACCGCTTCCCAATTAAATTCAGAATTTTCATCCGTATGGCTCGCCCGTGATTTAACTTCTTTCGCTACAAAATCATGAACAGCATCACGAAAGGCGACCTGCTCTTCACTTAGTTCAAAATGCATAATATTTTACTCCTCAGTTGTGGAAATATGGGATTTTAAAAATTTTAGGGTGAGTGGGAACTTTTCACCACCCATCTATTGTACCCCACCTATCTTCCAAGCTCAATATTTGCCAAAAATTTTTTATCGTTTAACATACACCCTATAAAGATAACAATTTCGTTATCAAATATCTAACAAAAAAGGAGTTGATAATATGTCTGAAATTTATCAAGCTTATATTGATATGGAAATTTACGGTGAAGCCGAAAAAGGGCAAGAGTTTTGTCATGAAATCTTTTTGCGCCAAGGTAACTACGCCATCGAACTAACCGCCGAAGATGAAGATGTCGATTTAGATCTATATATCACCGATGATGAAGGTGAAGTTCTCTACAAAGATGAATCTGACGATTCCGGCGCCGCAGCTTGGTTTGATGTCTATAAAACAGGGGTCTTCCGCCTCTACGTCAAAGCTTATGGCGACACCGAATACACTGTTGCCCTCACTGAACAAGACGACGACGAATAATTAAATTCCCATGTGGGGGGGAGCCACTCACCTTGCAAGGATTACCTAATGGCCCCAAACACAAAATACCTCTTAACCCTCATCTTCGCCGTTCTCCTCCTCACCAATTGTCAAACCGATACGCCCACGCCACTCCCCCCAACTGAACCATCGCCAACTACCCAATCATCACCAACCACCCAACTGTCAAACAGCACCATCCCAGCCCCCACCCCACCACCAAAAACGACACCAACCACGCAACCCACCCCAGTCCCATCACCAACCTCTACGCCCACCACCAATCTCACCACCAACACCTGCCCCTTCGATACCACCCTCATTAGCCATACGGTCACTTGCTATACCATTACCCTCCCAGAAGATCACAATGAACCCGATAACGGCCGTTCCATCACCCTCCCCCTCGCCATCTTCAACACAAACAACCCCAACCCCCACCCCGACCCCATCCTCTACCTCGCCGGCGGCCCCGGCGAAAACGCCCTCCAATCAACCCAATTCTCCTTCAACATCCTCTTCGCCCCCTATCTCCAAAATCGTGACCTCATCATCTTTGACCAACGCGGCACCGGCTACGCCACCCCCTCCCTTGACTGCCCCGAAGTCAAACAAACCGCCCTCGACCTCCTCGACGACGACCTCAGCCTCGATGCCACCAACACCCAAATCAATGATAGCTATACCACCTGCTACCAACGCCTCACCACCCAAGATGTCAATTTCGCCGTCTACAACAGCGCCCAAAGCGCCGCCGACGTCGCTGCGCTCCGTCAAGCCCTCAACCTCCCCCCCCTAAACCTCTACGCCGTCTCCTACGGTACCCGCCTCGCCCAAACCATCCTCCGCGACCACCCCCAAACCATTCGCGCCGTCATCCTCGATTCCGCCTACCCCATCGAAGCCAACCTCCCCGCCGAAACCCCCGCCAACCTTCAACGCGCTATCGACATCTTTTTCACTGCCTGCACCACCAATACCAACTGCAACACCCATTATCCCAACCTCGAAACCCGCTTCTGGAACCTAGTAGACACCCTCAACCAACAACCCATCTTCATCCCCGCCGCCAACATCCTCACTGGCGATCAATACAACGTCCGCGTCGATGGCACCACCCTCCTCGGCCACCTCTTCACCGCCCTCTACCAGCCAGACCTCCTCGCCAACTTCCCCCAACTCATCGCTGACCTCGAACAAAACCAAACCGACCTCCTCACCCGCCTCATCTCCATCTCCATCTCCCAAATCGACCTACTCTCCTTCGGCATGCAACTCTCCGTTCAATGCTACGAAGAAAATTTTTTCACCTCCCCCGCTGAACTGACCGCCGCCCTCGAACCATACCCCCACCTCCAACCCGTTCTCAAAGACACCGCCATCACCGGCCAACTCGGCCTCGACCTCTGCCAAAAATGGACCACCGCCACCCCACCACCCATCGAAAACGAACCCGTCACCACCAACATCCCCACCCTCATCATCCACGGCCAACACGACCCCATCACCCCCCCCCATTGGGGCCAACAAATCGCCGCCAACTTCACCAACGCCTTTTTCTACGAATTCCCCGGCCAAGGCCACGGCCCCGGCCTCACCGCCCCCTGCGCTATCACCATCACCCTCAACTTCCTCGATCAACCCCGCCAAGAGCCCGATGACCCCTGCCGCTCCCAAATGACCTTCGCCTTCACCACCCCCTCCTCCATCAACGACATCACCCTCATCCCCTACACCGATGGCAACCAACTCTTCACCAGCCTCGTCCCCGATGGCTGGCTCCAAGCCGGCCCCGGCATCTACACCGATAACGGCACCGTCGCCATCCTCCAACAAGCCGTCCCCAACGTCTCCGCCAATATCCTCGCCACCCTCTTCAGCGGCCAACTCGGCCTCGACTCCCTCCCCGACCCCATCACCGAACAAACAACCCCCTACCTCACCTGGACCATCTACCAATTCAGCCTCAACATCCCCGGCCAAGGCCAAACCGAAATCGACTTCGCCGTCGCCGAAACCGATACCGCCGCCTATCTCATCCTCCTCCAAGCCCCTCCCAACCAATACGAAAATCATCACACCGCCGTCTTCCTCCCCGCCCTTGACGCCTTCCAACCATAAACTGTTTAACCTAAAATTTTGCATCTCTGGTCTACTAATAACGTCCCCAACCCAACTCCTCTCGTCCCCAACCCACCATCCGCCCCCCCACCATCAAACCACTGCCATCTCCTGCCACCAACCGCTGCCACACCTCAAACCACCGCTCACTCAAATCCAACCCCTCACCACGTTCCAACCACCGCCGCCACCGACCCAACTGCTCACCACTCAACCCCCGCCATCCCACTACCAACAACTCTCCCCATAAAATCTCCAACTCACTCAAAAAACCAACCCCACCACCCATCTCATTAACCTCCCCACCATCCCCACCCTCGGCCACCAACCACGTCTGCACCACCACCCCATCCACCACCAACGCCGTCGGCCGCACCACCACCCCACCATCAACCCACGACCAATGCCCCGCCACCCAAACCACACCACCCGACCGCCACCACTCAAAACAACGCGCCAACCCATTCCGACCCATATGCCTCTGCCAAACCTGAAACCCACCCCCAGCTCCATCCGCCACCACCAACACCAACATCTGCTCCCGTCGCTCAAAACGAATCTCCCGCACCTCCGCCACCGGCAAAACGACCATATGCTCACCCCACCGCCTCGGCCCAAAACAACGCGGTCCGCGCTCACCCGCCACCGCCAACAACCGCCCCACCGACTCCATCCGCACCGGCTCCTCCAACTCGTCCCAACCACCACCCCCCATCAAAACACCTTTCTCCACCCCCAACAACTCACCATAACCCGTCCGCCGCGCCCCCGGCAATAACAACCGCCGTTCCCCCAACCACGCCAACGGCCACCGTCCCACCAACCCACTCGCTAACGCCCGCCAACTCAAGCCGTCATCACTTGCCAGTAACGGCCGTTCCCACCCCCGCACCACCACCTCACCACCCACCCCCCAATAAACCCGAAAACTGACCACCCCCTCACCTACCACCACCTCCGTCCCCAACCCCACCAACCGCTCACCCACCCGCCACGGCCGCCCCCTCTCCATCCCCCCAACATTCGTCCCCATCCCTCCTCGCAAACCATCCAACCGCAATAACAACTCACCCACCCGCACCCCCATTTCCCGCCCCTCAAAACCGATCTCCCGCCCCCGATACAAACCCTCATCCCGCGCCAACCCCCGCAACAACTCCGCCACCCACACCCAACCAACCCGCTCCGCCCGCTCCGCTAACCCCCGCCACCGTGCGCCCAACGCCGCCCCACCTCCCACCAACCCCTCGGCCACTAACACCTCAACACTTTCCTCAATCACTACCAATAAATCATCACTCATTCTACCCCTCCTGCTCCCGCAACCAGCTCACCAACTCATCCGGCGTCATCGCCCCCACCTCCATCCCCAATCCCACCAACTGCTTGGCCAATGCCCGATTATAATGCCCTTGACCATCCCGCCCCACCGCCGCCAACCCCAAAATCCGTACCCCACTCTCCAATAACCGCTGGCTCACTCGCAACAAATACCGACTCGGTGCCCCCTCATAAAAATCACTCACCAACACAATAATCGTCTCCCTCGGCTCCGTCACCAACCCCTCCGCATACAACAACGCCTGACTAATATCCGTCCCCCCACCCAACTGCGCCTGAAACAACACCCGCAACGGATCACCACTCTCCTCACTCAAATCCACCACCGCCGTATCAAACAAACACAAATGCGTTCGCCACCCCCCAACCCCCTTAAACACCGCCGCCATCACACTCGCCTGAATCAAACTATCCACCATACTCTCCGACTGATCCACCAAAATAATCAACCGCTTACTCTCCCGACTCGGCCGCACCCGCGCCTGAAAATACGGCTTCCGCACATACAACCGCCCCTCTTCCCGATTATAATGCGCCAAATTACGCCGAATCGTCGTTTTCGCATCAAAATTCCGCGCCACCGGCAACGCCCGCCCCCCACGCCACCGCGCCCCACCACCGCCCTGTTGCCACGCCGTCTGCCACGCCTCTCGCAACGCCGCCACCACCGTCGCCACCACCGACTGCGCCTGCGCCAACACCTCTTCATCCATCAAATGCTTACTCCGCAACACCGCCTTCAACAACGCCTCACTCGGCGTCACCCGCCCCAACAACTCACCATCTCCCATCAACGCCGCCAACTTATCCCGCCCCAACGCCTCCGCCTCTAACCGCTCAATCCCCCTCTGCGGAAACAACTCATGCACCATATTAATCCACGTCGGCGCCGTCAGCCGCGTCTTCTCCAACCCACCCAACCGCTCATCACTCTCCCCCGCCATTCCCACCGCCCCGGCCGCTGGCCCCACTCCCCCCGCACCCTCACCCTCCGCACTTACCTCACCCTCCCCACTCGCCATCTCACCCCCACCATCCCCCTCGCCACCCTCACCACCACTTCCACTCGCCTGCCCCCCCTCCTCATCATACAAAAAATCCAACGCCCGATCACGCCCCACATCCCCCTCATTCATCAAACCACCCAACACACTCTCCGCATCCTGTCCCAAAATCAACCGCCACTGCACCCGCCGTCTCTCATTCATCATCCATACCTCCACTCGGCAATCCATACGCCTCCCAACTCGCCCAAAAACGCCGCTCCCAAGCCACCCAATCTTCCCGTTCCGATAAAAACTGCCCCTCCACCTCCCCATCAACCGCCACCTCCGTCTCCTCCCCCCTCTCGACCGCCACCACCATCTGTGCCACATAATACCGCTCCCGCGGTGTAAACAATGAAAAAGCCCAC
>DATHYN010000445.1:0-12740 GCA_035459145.1 Anaerolineae bacterium
TCTTCTAAACGCTCATGGGCAAATTGTTGAGATTTCGCTTAATCAGGCCCATCATTTGGCTGATTATTTTATTGGTTCCTTCGCATTATTTTTGGCGCGTGATGGAACTGTCGTTAATTTGCGCCAAATTTAGGTAGCTAACTAACAACGGGTGCGCTACAACCTCAAGCCATAAACCGATTATCTAATTAACGGATAACTGATAATCCCTTGGCTCACAACCGCTTCATCACTCCCTCGGCAGTTAACCACCCGCAACTGATAATAAGCCGGCGTCAAATTCCCCACACTCCCCGATGGTGTCGTGTACCGCTCCGCCCCATCACCTAAGACCACCACCAAATCAGCCGGATCGCCCGCCACAAAGTAAGGCGTATCATGCCGCCGATAGACCTCATAATCACAGTTACTCGCCGTATCGGCCCAATTAAACACAACCCGATTATTAAACGTAAACTCACTTCCAATCACTGGTGGCACCACTTCATTCATCAAAATCGACGGCGCCCCCAACGCAAACCGACCCAGCTTACACACCGCTACCGTCAACCTGTTATTCGCCTCATCACGCTCATAACCACTACTCGGCGCGCACGTTGTCGCCGCATCCACCCAATCAAGACCATTCCAATAACCTAACACAAGCTGGCTTTCATCCAACCCCATCACATCAGCATCACTATACGCAATTGTGACCGTGTACGAACCACTCACGCTACTGTCCGCTTGGCGCACTCCCTGCCAATACAAACCTAAATCAAACGCATGGCCCGCCCACTCACCACTATTCAACCCCAAACCCAACTCTGGCAATGCCTCATAAAGCAATACCATCCGCTCACTATTACCAAATGTGCCCACCGGTACCTGAACCGTCGTTGTCACTGGCTCTGGTGTCACATACACAATCTCCGCCCCACCATACGGTGGCACCAGTTGCCGCACTTGTGTCCCCAATATCGTCTTAACACGATATGGCCGATTATGATTCAATACCACCGAAACATTCCCCGCCGTATCCGCCGCCTGAATGAAATAATCTATCTCATTGCCTGTCGCCGCCACTGTCCCCCGCGCAAAACGTGTCAACGGATTATAAGCCAACTCAACCATCTCCCACTCATACGCATCAACCGCCCGATACAAGACAATAACCCGCGACACCGCCTCATCATCCTCCACCAACGCCAAGAAAGTGACCCCCGTTGTCGTTGTCATCGCTTCCACAGCATGAACCTGCGGTGGTGCAAAATCACTCTCTCCTACCGGTGATGATAACACCTCAACCGCCATCGATGTGTACAAACGTTGTACACCACGCGTTGCTAACCGCCCACTGTCAGAAATCGTCTCCGTCGCCAAGAACTGTCCCGGCATAAACACCAAACGCTGATCAAATGTCCCATCCACTTTCAACATACGGTTGAATCCCAACGGGTAAACGGGATACCATACCGGTACCGGAAACTCCGATTCACCATCTAAGGTCAACTCTTCACTAATAACATGGCTAATCACCGGATCAAAATCAACCACATCACTGAACGTTCCACCTAACCATAGCACCCCATGGACAATATCAGAACCCGCTATAACCACCGATGAACGTGGCTGCACCGGCCGGCCACCAGTTACATGCGTCTCACTTTCGCCTGCTAACGTATAATAACGCCCTCGGCCCTCATCCCACGCATCATAATCAAACGTATACGTCATCACCGTCATCGCCTGCTTCGACAACCCATCCAAATCAATCTGCTCACCAAACCCAGGGGCCGTTCCCGTCTGTATCGGCAAATCAATCCCCTGCATCGGCAAACCAAATAACGTCATCTGCTCCATAACCTTCTGATCATAGTTGCTAAATGACCCCACCCCGATACTATTCAAATACCGTTGCTTCGCCTGTAACATCGACCACCCCACTGTCGGCTGTCCCGCCCCGTTGTACCCTAACTCCTCCACAAAATAAGCCATCAACTGCTCCGAATAAGCAATTAAATCCGAATCACCATACCCATATCCCGTATTACCTAAGAACGTCGCCCCCTGACGCCCAAACGCCTGAGCCCAATCTGTCGCCAACAACGCTGATAATGTCGAATCATCCGGCACCGGCAAACCAGAATGACACCCCACCGAAAATATCAAACTGCTTTGATAATCTGTCGTCCCGGTCACTTGTGTACTATAAATCAAGTCAGCACCATTCGGTATCAAATTATAATGCTCAAAATGGGCATTTAACGACATCAAATCAAAACTTTGCGGCCGCGCAAACACCGTATTACTAAATGTCGTCGCTGTCCACGTATCATTGATCAAACTCGTGTCGATATTACTCAACCCATAACTACTTAATGTCGCCGTAATCTCCGCCGCCTGATCCAACAAGAAATCATAACCAGTTACCAACGCATCCGTTGGCGTCATCACCGGCGTCGTCAAAAACGTATCAATCTGATAAACAATCTCACTCGGCCTCTCCACCAAACGCCCAATCCCATAATGCGGTAAATAAAATTCCCGCCCATTAACCGGCAATGGCAATAAAGCCGCATAATAATCATCACTCAAATAGTAACGATATTTCGCCGCCGCGCTCAATGGCGTTATCTCACCCCCAGCAATCCTATCGGCATAAGTTCGCTCATTCGCCACCAACGCATCATCACGCATCCGCCGGAACGGTATCATCCGATCATCACCAATCAAAACAATATATTCCAGATTCTCATACGCTTCAATCACATCATACAACAACGATTTAATCGACCGCGCTACAAAATTAGCCGCTTGCGGGCTATTAGGAACCCCTGCCCATGTATCATACGCAGCTAAAAGCTCTGGATAATCAGCAATATCCACCAAGCTCCCATTCACCATCGGATGGGCCGCTAACTCATTCAACTTCGTAATTAAACCTGTACTACTAATTGTTTCCGTCGTTGTGAAATATTGATTCATTACCGCCGAATTATAAACAATCAATGTCTCAACCGTCGCATCAGCCGGCGGTGTTGTAAACGTCAATGGCAACGTATTCGTCAAAATCGGCAACGGATCCATCTCTAAACCAAATTGAACCGTTAACGTAAATGGGCTATACGTATCAGGAAATGCATAGGGCACAACCACAACATAATAATCTCCGATAACTTCATGCGTGTTGTACACCAACTGCTCATCCACCGATATACCACTATAAGCCAAAATGCCCACCAATGTACCAATATTGCTGATCTGTCCAATATTACTGATCTGTCCAATATTGCTGATCTGTCCAATATTACTGATCTGTCCAATATTACTGATCTGCCCCAAATCAACCAAATCACCAATATTACTGATTTGCCCAATATTGCTGATCTGTCCAATATTACTGATTTGCCCAATATTACTGATCTGTCCAATGTTACTTATCTGTCCAATATCCCGAATCTGACCAGTCTCTTCATCAATACTCGGCCCAAACAAAAACAAATCATAATCATAATCACTATTCAATGTGACCGTCACAATCGTCCCCGTCTGCGTCACCACAAACTTATACCAGTTCGGATCATTAGGACTAATCGCCGACCCCACAATCTCATACGTCAGCGGCCCCACGGACGGCAACAACGCCGCCCCCTCACGCGCCGCATTGCCTAACTCAAACGCGCCAATATCACATACACCACGCTCCACACCACGCGCATCAACGACAGGACATGTCGGCGTATTCCCCCCGTTAACCGCCAAACTATTACTCCGTAAACCATGCGTCCGCACACGCCCATATGGCGTCATCTCCAATCCCCCATTATCCCACAACGGGAACAACAACGTACTCGTCACTACCGCCGGATCAATCGTCAAATCATCCCCACCCGTCACCGGACAACCACCCCCCAGCCCCGTAATATTACGATCATTACTGACTAAACTACCCGATACCACCAAGCAATCATCACCAGACGACGAAGCAATATTATTAGCAATAATACTACTGCCAAAGGCCACATTGCCGGGATTCAATGCTAGCGCTCCCCCAAAATTAGCCTCATTACCCGTAAAAGTTGACACATTAATCTCTACTAATGACCCACTCGAAATCGCAATTGCCCCACCATCAAAAACAGCTGTATTATGACTAAATGTTCCATTTTCGATATAACCGCTACCTTCCATAAATAGCCCCCCACCATTAGCGCTACTATTATGACTCACTTCAACTTGGGTCATCGTCAATACTGATGAAGATAATTGTCGAATAGCACCACCAATAGCACTCCCATCGGCACTATTACCCTTCAAGATCGACTGAGTAATCTCCATATTGTTACCACTATCTTGAAAGATCCCACCACCGGATATAGAAGCAACATTATTAACAATGGCTGATAAGGTCATACTTAAACTATTACCCCCATGATAAATGGCAGCCCCATTCCCTGCTGTACTACTATAAATAGCTGTATTAACCAATAATAACTGGTCACCTGTATGTGAAATGGCACCACCTGCATCACTGCCAACGGCCCCTCTAACCATAGTCACATCACGTAACTCCAAGGAGCCAGTTCCCGCTACAACCCACACTCGGCCCTCCCCATTCGCATCCAACAGCACCTTCGCCGTCGGATCAAATAAATTCCAATTATCAGCTGTATATCCTCCCAAAATCGTTAACTGTTGATTATCTATGTGCCCAATTTGTTGCGTACTACTATGCGCCGTCGTCCCCAAACAAATCCCCGCCAAACGAATCGTATCCGTCGCTTGCGCATTATCAATCGCCATCTGCACCGCCGACGCATCCGCGCTCTTGTACAGTGTCGTGTTACTATCCACATACGCCATACAAGCCGATGACTGAACCGCCACCTCGGCCGCCACCGACGTCAACGCCCCATCCGTCACCTGATAATAAAACCGATCCGTCCCCGTAAACGTCGCTGTCGGCGTATACACAAACGACCCATCCCCACTCAAACTCACCACACCATGCATCGGCGGCGTCAACAACGTCGCCGTAATCGGCTCAACCTCCGGATCAAAATCATTACTCAATACCCCAGGTGCCGCCACCAATAACGGTTCCCCTTGTGCCGTTGCATACGTATCTGTCATCACCATCGGCGCACTATTAATCGCCGGAATCGTAATTGTCACCACAGCCGGTGCCGTCGTCACCACCCCATCACTCGCCGTATATGTAAATGTCACCAACCCATTAAAATTCAAGGTCGGTGTATAAACAAACGACCCATCCCCATACCACAACAACGACCCCACCGTCGGCATCTCACCCAACACAGTCGACGTCAACACCACATTCCCATCTGGATCATAATCATTACTCAATAACCCTGGGGCTTGTACCCACAATATGCTGTTTTCCGCACCCACATACTCATCAGCCACCGCTATCGGATTGTCAGGTGTCGGCTCAACCGTCACTGTCACCACCGCTGTGCTCGCTTCCACTGGCGAGGCCGAGCCGCTCCGCTCCGGATCATTCCCCGTCACACTCCCATCAAAGCCCAAAACAGCATCATTCCCATAGCTCGTCATATCAGCCACCGTCTGCCCCGTCCCATCAAACGGCCAATAACCCACCAAATTCGGCTCATTCCCGCTCAACTCCGCATACATATACGCCTGAATTTGGTTGATTGTCCGCCCCTCATGCCAAATACGCACCTCACCCATACGCCCCTCAAAAACATTGTTCAAACTGGGATCCGCCCCAATATATAACGTATCCGTCGCTGGATAAATATAGGGCACTGTGCTACCCGTGCTCTTCACCCCATCAATTAACAAACCTGCCCGTGATGAATACGCCACATGATGCCACTGCCCAGGGGTTAACACATCACTCCCAAACAAGGTGACAACGCTAGACCCACCCACAGAACCCCAGCGGTCAATTTGCAACTTACCATAATTAACCGCAAATATATATTGACCTGTATGATGGGCAACTATATACGTCCCCTCAATATTGTCCACATTAACCCACGCCTCAATCGTGACCCCGTTGCTAAACGAATCATTTAAAACAGGTTGCTCCGCCACCGCCACAATATCATCGACCCCATCAAATGATAAGCCACCACCCTCAGTCGCCCCATATGTAAACGTCGTCACCCCAAAAAAGTCAACCGCCGGCGTAAATGTAAATCTACCCGTCGGCCATATCTCCACCACCCCATCCAATGATTGCTCCGCCACCACCGCCGTAAACGGATCACCCTCGGCCCCATCACCACTATCATTTCCCAACACCCCCGGATCCGCCACCACCAAAGCAATATCTTCCGTCGCCGTATACGCTTCCCCCACCGCTACCGGTAAGTTATTCACTGGCGCCACCGTCACCGTCACTACAGCCAAATTCGATAACAAATAAGGCGCTGCCGTTTCCGTTATCTGATAGGTAAACGTGACCACACCCGCAAAATCAACGGCCGGTGTATACGTAAACACACCATCACTCGCCACCACCAACCCCCCTGTCGCCACCCCACTATGCGAATCTAATACAAATGCATCCCCGTTCAAATCACTGTCAATCCCAAAACCCGTATCATCGGTAATAATATTGCCACTAACGCTTCCATTCTCAAGCACGGCATAATTGCCATCTGTCGCCACTGGCGCTAACTCAACCGGCGTCACCGTTATATTAATCGGATCACTTTGCGTCGTAAACTCATTCCCTGTCAAATTCACATTATGGTTATAAGCACCATCCGCCACATTCGCCACCACCTGAAACTCCACAAATCCCGTACCCCGACTACTATCCAACATATCCAACGTTGTCACCAATCCACCAATAAACTCATGACTTCCCGCATTAGCCGCACAACTCGCCCCCCCATCAATACTATTGCTAACATTACTTCCCGCAACCCCTGCCAAAGCATTGAGCGTCAAATTATCTGGCGTGGCCACCACCGCATACCGACACTCATGCAAATTAAAATAGCGATTCCCCTGCACATCAAAATTACTAAATTCACTGTCCCCCGCCACCAATGTATGCCCCCCAGCAGTTGGAGCACAATCAATCCCCGTCGCTAGCGCATTACTCATCATCGTCCCCCCAATCCCTCCCTGCCCATTAATAAAGATTCTATCTGTGCCCGATACATATTGACACTCATGATACGCCAAATACCGATTCCCTAATAAATCTAACGCCGTCACCCCACTATCATTTAACGTATAACCAGCATAACTACCAGCACAACTCGCCACCGAATCAGCCACATTACTCACACTTGTGCCCGTATTAACAAGATCACTGCTAAAAAACCGATCATTATTAGTCGGCACATTAAAATATTGACACTCATGCAAATTAATATAACGTGGCTTGCCCACTTCTAAAATACCATTCCGACTATTCACTGGCTCGCCATACAAACCCGCCTGTGGTGCTATCGCCAAGCTTTGACCAACCCACAAACTGTTTTCATCTAAAGCCCCACCCATGCCTGGATCATCATTACACACCAATTCCCCTGGCGAAGGCTCTAAACACGTCCGCAAACTTCCCGCTACCACAGTAAACCCCGCCGGCAAAGATGTTGCCACACGTGCGTTGGTCCCCACCTGATCACCACTATTATTATAGTAAAGACGATAATAAAAACTATTCGCTTGATCAACCGTAATCGTATCGGTAAATGTCACCCCATCAACCGATACTTGGCCATCAATCGTCGCTACAACCGGCAAAAACATCATGTTTTTAGCTACAACCAACTCTTTCACCACCGATTCGGCTTCACTTACTTTTGGGCTCAATCGAATTAAACTCACAAACCCAACCACCACTATAAAACTGACTAATATCGGCAAATACGCTCGTAACTTCATCTTTATCCATCCTTTAATCCGACTCACAACTTTTAATAATAATGGCTAGTTTATCATCACCCATAACTTAAACGGATTAATTATCTAGCAAACATCTTTTTCATGCAATTTTCACATCATAGGCCACCTTTTACCTTAATATACCAACAATCTTGGACTCTTTATTATCATTTTAAAACAATCTGGAACTTTTCTGTTTCCAGGAACGTCTTATATGTGATTAATGGCTCAATTTTGACCAATTTGAACCATTTTCCAAAATTAATGGAACTTTTTACCCATTGACAACGTCTATAGACTAAGCCTGCTGATAAACAGGCACTATTTTATAAATAACTTTACCAAAAGGAAGGAAATCAAATGCTAGCATCAAAACGTTTTTACCAATTATTAACCCGCTCATTAGGTCACAGCGCTGTTCGCCCACTTACCGATCCCCAACGGGAAGAGCCACTCAACAACGAAATGTCAGATAACACACATGATATCGACCAACATGACACCGATGCCCATAACGCTTACGACGACACACACTACACCCAATAAAAACAGGATCTGTTAGCAGTACAAAATATTGGGCTTAATCAAATTAATAAAAGCTCAATACCCCAACAGATTTCCTAACTCCTCATTAAAATAAAAATATACATAATGAATTTAAACTTATTGGCTCGGCCAGCAAGTCATTTTCGCTTTCCCACCTACCACCTCTTTCAATTTGCGATCACCACCAAAACAATATATGATTCCCCCATGAATATATCTAACAACTGTGATCTAAATGAATGACTGATCTAACCATCACCCCCCACATCATCCATTTTAAAAACAATACCCATCTGCCAGCACAATGGGGCTACCTCCAAATACCAGAAAACCACGCCCAACCCGATGAAAACAATCTAACCCTCCCCTTTGTCCGCTTCCAATCAACCCATTCCACCAAACCACCTATCTTCTTCCTCCAAGGTGGTCCCGGCATCTCCATTCTCGACAGTCTCCCCTATCTCGAACCCTTTATTCGCGCTTCACTAACTTTAGGCGATATTATCTTCATCGACCACCGTGGCTCTGGCCTTGCCCGCCCCACGCTAGCACCACCCACACCCCGCACCCTCCCTTTCGACCAACCCCTAACCCACCACCAACTAACCCAAGCCAATGCCACCCACATCCAAACCGCCATCGACTACTGGCAAACCCTCGGCCACCACCTCCCCGCCTACCACGCCCACAACATGGCCCACGACATCAACACCCTCCGCCAAATCCTCAACTACGACCAAATCCGTCTCGTCGGCGGCAGCTTCGGCTCCCACCACGCCTTCGCCCTCATCCGCGCCTTCCCCCACACCATCACCCAAGCCTTCCTCTGGGGCATCGAAGGCCCCAATCACACCTTTAAACGCCCCCTCCAAGTCGATACCGCCCTCCAAAAACTAAACCACTACCTGACCCAACACCCCACCCTCGGCCCCCAAATCCCCAACATCGCCCACCTCATCCAACACATCCTCAACCACCTACAACTCAACCCCGTCACCCTCCCCCTCCCCAACCAACCAGACCAAACCATCACCCTCGGCCCCTACGACCTCGCCAAAACCATCACCGACTCCCTCGGCAACATCCGCTTCCTCGCCCAACTCCCCGCCCGCCTCCTCCAAATGCAAAACAATGACTTCTCCTGGCTCGCGGCCACCGCCGCTCACATCCGCGCCCCCCACTACCACAACCTCATGCCCACCCTCACCGACCTCGCCTCCGGCGCCACCACCGACCGCTGGCACCAAATCGAAACCGAAACCCTCACCGCCCTCCTCGGCAACGCCATCAACGACACCCTCCCCGAACTCCGCCACCAATTCACCCTCCACGACCTCGGCGACCAATTCCGTGCCCCCCTCACCACCGACATCCCCATCACCCTCGTCAGCGGCGACCTCGACCCCCGCACCCCGCTACAAAACGCCCAAGACATGCTCCCCCATTTCACCAACGCCCACCAC
The DNA here is from genome assembly GCA_035459145.1 of Anaerolineae bacterium. Taxonomy (GTDB): domain Bacteria; phylum Chloroflexota; class Anaerolineae; order Promineifilales; family Promineifilaceae; genus DATHYN01. The sequence goes on from DATHYN010000445.1 coordinate 9,888, forward strand.
TTAATCATCGAAGGTGCCACCCATAATCTCTTCTACACCGGCTCCCATCGCCATCAACTCCGCCAACGATATCTCCAATTCTTTAATGACCAAACGATTGACACCACCCCGCTCCGTAATCAACTCGAATTCGCCACCATGGATGACCTATCATGACCAATAACTTTTTTGACCGCCTCTATCAAGAATGGGCCGATGCCTTTCGCCACGGCCCCCGCAACCTCCCCCGCCGCTTCCGTAACCAAATCCGCCACTTCCAAAATAACCAGTTCGATTACGTCGTCCTCCCCCTCGGCGGCACCTTCCCCCCCTTCGATCCCCCCCCACTCTCCTTCATCCAACGCCAACTCCCCATCCCCGAACCAGACCTCAGCCTCCAATCCCTCTACAAACGGCTCCGCCGCATCCAAGAAGCAGACAACGCCGACGGCCTCCTCATCCTCCTCCGCGACCTCAACACCGGCTTCGCCACCCTCCAAAATATCCGCCAAGCCATCAGCCGCGTCCGCGACGCCGGCAAAAAAGTCGCCGTCTACACCCCCTACCTCACCACCCCCCACTACTTCCTCGCCTCCGCCGCCGATACCATCATCGCCCCCCCCTCGGCCGAGTTCGGCGTCATCGGCCTCCGCTCCGAAGCCATCTTCCTCAAAGATACCCTCGCCCAACTCGGCATCACTGGCGACTTCATCCAAATCTCCCCCTACAAAAGCGCCAACAACATCTTCAACCATAACCAAGTCACCCCCGAACAAGCCGAACAAATGAAATGGCTCCTCGATGAAACCTTCGACCTCATCACCACCCCTATGGCCGCCGGCCGGAACCTCCCTCTCGACACCCTCCACAATCTCATCGACCAAGCCCCTTTCTTCGCCCACGAAGCCCAACAACACAACCTCATCGATCACGTCGCCTACGAAGATGACCTCCCCCATCTCCTCGCCACCAATACCCCCATCAGCACCGCAACAGAGACCGATGACGACAAATCCCCCCCCATCCAGCTCGCTCCATGGTCAAAAGCCGCCCCCAAACTCCTCGAAAAACCAGTTCGCTATCACGACAAACATATCGGCATCATCCCCCTCATCGGCACCATCATTATGGGCCCCAGCCAAAACGCTCCCCCCATTGACCTCCCCCTTCCCGTTGTTAACGATGGCTTAGCCGGCGAAGAAACTATCATCCAACTCATTCGCCAAGCCGAACAAGACGATGATCTCGCCGCCCTCATCTTCTACATCGACTCCCCCGGCGGCGTCGCCCTCGCCTCCGACCTCATCTGGCGCGAACTAGACCGCCTCGGCCAAAAAATCCCCATCCTCGCCTACATGGGTGATGTCGCCGCCTCCGGCGGCTACTACGTCGCCGCCCCCGCCCAACACATCATGGCCCAAACCGGCACCATCACCGGCTCCATCGGCGTCCTCATCGGCCGTTTCGCCCTCAGCGGCCTCTACGACAAACTCAAAATCAACCGCTACCACGTCGCCCGCGGCCGCCACGCCGGCCTCTACTCCAGCCCCGACCCCCTCACCGACGAAGAACGCGCCCTCATCGAAGACGCCATCCACACCACCTACGACCAATTCAAACAGGTCGTCGCCGACGGCCGCGACCTCCCCATCGACCAACTCGACCCCATCTGCGAAGGTCGTGTCTGGACCGGCCGTCAAGCCCTTAACCACCAACTCATCGACAGCCACGGCGACCTCCTCGATGCCATCAATCAAGCCGCCCAACTCGCCAACCTTCCCCAACAAGACAACCTCCGCATCCCCGTCGTCACCTACCAACTTAAAGACAGTCACCCTTACCAACTCCCCCAAGCCAGCCCCACCCAAGACCTCCTCCAACTCCTCAACGGCCAACGCCTCCGCCACCTCCAAGGCCACCCCCTCTACCTCCTCCCCTACCATTGGCAATGGTGGTAATCCGATGGCCCGCTACCGTCTCAAATTAATCATGCTCCTCGCCCTCCTCGGCCTCATCCTCCTCCTCGTCCCCGCCTGGCAAGTCTACAGCTTTGCCCAACTCGACCAAACCCAACCCGCTGACGCCGCTATCGTCCTCGGCGCCGCCGTCTTCCGCAACCGCCCCTCCCCCGCCTTCCGCGCCCGCATCGACCATGCCATCAACCTCTACGACCAAGGCTATGTCGACTACCTCATCTTCACCGGCGGCCTCGGCAACCGCGACAGCCTCACCGAAGCCGAAGTCGCCCGCAACTACGCCATCGACCAAGGCGTCCCCCCCGACCACATCCTCTTCGAAAACGAATCGACCGATACCATCAGCAACTTGCAAAATGTCGGCCAACTCGTCGCCACCAACGAAAATCTCAACACCTTTATCCTCGTCAGCACCCCCTTCCACATGAAACGCGCCTCCCTCATCGCCGACGCCGTCGGCCTCCAAACCTACTCCTCCCCCACCCGCACTACCCGCTGGCGCAGCTCTTACACCAAGTTCCGCGCCTACAGCCGCGAAGTCGCCGCTCTCATCTGGTACTATGTAGTCGATAGCAATCTCTCCGAAAGATTATCATAAACAGACTGCTTCACAAATCCCCCCCAACCCAAAACCATTCCTGAGCGAAGTTTTGCCACCTTCTCCCTCACTCGAAACGGAGTGTTCACACCCGTGCGGGACGCGGACGAACACCCCTCCTCACTTCACCAAAACCAAAAAATCTGTCAAATCCCCAAAATCCGCGTCAAAATCCACCAAACCTAACACAAACCAGCCCCAAACTGAAATGAAACACACTCTTGGACATAACGGCCGTTACCACGACCTCCACCTCTACAGCATCCTCCGCCACGAAAGCCCCCCCTTAACCGACCTCTG
>DATHYN010000446.1:0-5149 GCA_035459145.1 Anaerolineae bacterium
TACCCCGCCACCTCCAAACTCGGATTCGCCGCCCACATTCCCGCCTCAACCCCCTCACCATACCCATGCCACCACGGCGCCGCCGGCACCTCCTTCCCTATCGCCGGCACCAACCACCACCCCTCCTCCCGCCGATACTGCTCCTCTAAATAACCCATCCCTCCCACCACCAACCGCTCACTCTCATCCGCCCCCACCGCCACCAATACCTGCAACGCCACCGTCGTCGCCAACACCGACGACCCCACCGCCCCAAAATCTGGCTCCAACCCCCGCCCAAATCCCCCATCCCCGTTCTGATACGCCCCCAACGCCGCCAACACCCCTTCACCCCCTCCACCCTCAAAATAATAGCGCCACAACGCCCCCTCCAACTCACGCCCCTCACCCATCACCATCTCCCGCGCCTCCCCCATCTTCTCTTCACTCAAATACTTATTCACCATCATCCTCTCTCCTTAAATATATCCCCCCCACCAGTATCAAAAAAATCTGTCCAATCCCCAAAATCCGCGTCAAAACCCACCAAACCTCCTCAAACCAATCCCCACCTCAAGCAATACTACCCCAAATCACCCACCTTCCAACCAAACACCCCGCCTCACCTCGCCAACACCAAAAAATCCGTCCAATCCCCAAAATCCGCGTCAAAACCCACCAAACATCCTCAAACCAATCTCCACCTCAAGCAATACTACCCCAAATCACCCACCTTCCAACCAAACACCCCGCCTCACCTCGCCAACACAAAAAAATCCGTCCAATCAAAATCCGCGTCAAAACCCACCCAACCTCCCCTCTACCCACCCCTACCTCAATCACCCACCTCCCACCCAACTCAAAATCCCCCAAACCCACTCACCCTCATCTCAAATAATACCAGAACAAACGTTCCTCATCAACATATAGCCAAAATTCCCCCCAGGGCAATCGCATGCTCGCCTTATTACATTCACTCTATTACTAGAAACACCCTTTTCGACCGGAGTTTGCCCGTTTTTCATTACTAATACGTTCCAAATCAGAAAAAGGGCAAACGGAGTGGAGAAATCTAAGAGTATGCAATTACCCTAAAATTCCCCCCCAACTTAGTTATACCTCCTACCTGTTATAGTGTATAATTATACGCTGACAATATTTCACCGATGGTGCGCGCACTCTGCCCACAAGTTCGCTCCCCATCATTATTGAATAATTATGTCTATTAAAGGAGAACATAATATGCAAAACAAAACTAGGCTATCCATCCTTATCTTCCTCTTCAGCCTCCTCCTCGTCGCTTGTGGTGGCGGGAACACGACTGATACCGATTCTACCAGCACCGAACCAACTGCCAGCAGTAACACCGCTGACAACACCGATGCCACGCAAGAACGGGAATATGACCTCGAAGGCCGCGAAGTAACCGTCGCCGTCGAAAACGCCTACCTCCCCTTCAACTACATCTCTCTCGAGACCGGTGAACCCGCCGGCTGGGACTATGACGCTTGGGAAGCAATCTGTCAAGAACTCAATTGCACCCCCGTCTTCGTCCCTGCTGCTTGGGACGGCCTTATCCAAGCCATCTCCACCGGCCAATATGATGTCGCCGCCGACGGTATCACCATCACCGAAGAACGCGCCCAAATCGTTGACTTCTCCGATGGCTATATTAACATCGAACAACGCTTGCTCGTCCGTCTCGATGAAGACCGTTTCACCACCATCGATGAATTCACTAATGGCGATTACACGGTCGGCACCCAAATCGGGACCACCAACTATGAAACCGCTCAAAAAATCCTCGATTTAGACCGCATCCAAGCCTTTGACCAATTCGGCTTCGCTGTCGAAGCCCTCATCAATGGGGATGTCGATGCCGTTATCATCGATGAAACCGCCGGTCAAGGCTACCTCGGCGTCAACGCCGACGAACTCAAACTCATCGGCGAAACCCTCTCCAGTGACCAACTCGGCTTCATCTACCCCAAAGGTAGCGATCTCATCGAACCAGTCAATCATGCCCTTTCCGTCCTCCGTGAAAACGGCACCCTCGATGAATTAGCTCAAAAATATTTCTCCGCTAGCTTCACTGTCACCTACGATGATATCGCTGACCCTAGTGCCGAAGAAGGTTCCGATGACGCCGATACCGATACTACCGAAACAATGACCGACTATGATTTAGAAGGTCGTGAAGTAACCGTCGCCGTCGAAAACGCTTATCTTCCTTTCAACTATGTCTCCCTCTCCACCGGCGAACCAGGTGGCTGGGATTACGATGCCTGGGCCGCTATTTGCGACGTACTCAACTGTACTCCTGTCTTCGTCCCCGCCGCGTGGGATGGCCTCATCCAAGCCGTCTCCTCCGGTCAATACGACGTTGCCGCTGATGGCATCACCATCACCGACCAACGCGCCGAAGTCGTCGACTTCTCCGATGGCTACATGAACATCGAACAACGTTTACTCGTCCGTATCGACGAAGATCGTTTCACCACTATTGATGAATTTGTCGCTGGTGACTACACAGTTGGAACCCAAATCGGAACCACCAACTATGAAACCGCTCAAAACTTGATGGACAGCGACCGCGTTAAAGCCTTCGACCAGTTCGGCTTCGCCGTCGAAGCGCTCGTTAACGGTGATGTCGACGCTGTCATTATCGATGAAACTGCTGGCCAAGGTTATCTCGGCGTCAACGCCGAGGACCTCAAACTCATCGATGGCTCCCTCTCTAGTGACCAACTCGGCTTCATCTACCCGCAAGGTAGTGACCTCGTCGAACCAGTCAACTACGCCCTCTCCGTCCTCCGCGACAATGGCACCCTCGATGAATTAGCTGACAAATACTTCTCCGATAAATTCACCCTCACCTACGACGACATCCAACAATAAAAAACCAGCCCCCACACTAGCTAGTGTGGGGGCTTTCTCAAGGACATTCTTATGGCTGTACCGGACATTCCGTCAACCAATCCAATCACATCAACACCCAAGCGTAACATTGGTGAATACCCTTGGTGGCTCTTCATCATTCTACTCTTCATCCTTTATATGGGCTGGCGTATCCTCACCGGCGAAGAATATGGTCAAGCATTCGAATTTATGCGCGCTGGCTTTGGTACCACCCTCTATGTCACCTTCATGGGCTTCGCCCTATCTGTTGTCCTCGGCCTCCTCGCCGGCATGGGCCGCATCTCCCGCAATCCCATCGCCCGCCAAATCGCTATCACTTACATCGAATTCATTCGCGGCGTCCCCATCCTCGTCCTCATCTTCACCGTCGCCTTCGTCATTGTCCCTGATGTCTCTTCTTTCCTTAATCTCTCCAATAGTACTGTCCCCCAAATCTGGCGCGGTATCATCGCCCTCGCCACCATCTACGGCGCTTTCCTCGCCGAAGTCTTCCGCGCCGGTATCGAATCTATCCCCAAAGGGCAAATGGAAGCCGCCCGCTCCCTCGGCATGAGCCACCGCCAAGCGATGCAACATATCATCCTCCCCCAAGCCATCCGCAATATCCTCCCCGCCCTCGGCAATAACTTCATCGCCATGCTCAAAGACTCCTCCCTCATCTCCGTCCTCGCCGTCGCCGATATCACCTACCAAGCCAAACTCTACTCCAACGCCTCCTTCCGCTTCCGCGAAACCTACCTCATCCTAACTTTTATGTACCTCACCATGACCCTCGTCCTCTCCCTCCTCCAACAATGGTACGAACGCCGTCTAGACCGCGAGGATTAATATGATCGTTATCGAAAGCCTACACAAATATTTTGGCGATGTCCAAGCTGTCAAAGATGTCAATCTAACCATTGCCCAAGGTGAAGTCGTCGTCATTATCGGCCCTAGTGGCTCCGGCAAAAGCACCGTCTTACGTTGCATTAACAAACTCGAAGAACCCACCCACGGCACCATCCGCATCAATGATGTCAACCTCATGGACAAAAAAACCGATATCAATCAAATTCGGGCTGAAGTCGGCATGGTTTTTCAACAATTCAACCTTTTTCCCCACCTAACCGCCCTTGAAAATATCACCATCGCCCAAAAATTAGTACGCGGCCGCAATAAGGCCGAGGCAATCAAAATCGCCCAACAACAGTTAGCCCGCGTCGGTATCCCCAATAAAGCGGACGCTTACCCCCGCCAACTATCCGGCGGCCAACAACAACGGGTCGCTATCGCTCGCTCCCTCGCTATGAATCCCAAAGTCATGCTCTTTGATGAGCCCACCAGCGCCCTCGACCCTGAAATGATCAAAGAAGTCCTCGATGTCATGCTCGACCTCGCCCGCGAAGGCATGACCATGGCCGTCGTCACCCATGAAATGGGCTTTGCCCGCGCCGCCGCCGACCGCGTCGTCTTTATGGATGAAGGCCAAATCGTTGAAATCGCCTCCCCTGAAGACCTCTACAAAAACCCCCAACACGACCGCACCAAACTTTTCCTTAGCCAAATCCTGTAACCACACCCATGCCCCCCCAATTTCTCAGCCATAGCAAACTCGCTACCTTCTTCACTTGCCAACAACGCTTCTACCTCCGTTACCAACGCCAACTCATCTGGCCCCCCCTCCCCGCTACTAGCCAATGGCACAGCGATAGTCGCCACGGCCTCGACTTCCACCGCCTCCTCGAACGCCACTTCCTCAATCTACCCATCAACCCACCCACTACCCCGCCACTCTCAACCTGGTGGCAAGCTTTCCAACAACATCCTCCCCCTCTCCCCACCGGCCAACGCCGCCCCGAATTCACCCTCATCGCGCCGCTCAACTCAGCCCAACTCATCGGCCGTTTCGACCTCCTCATTACCACCCCCACCAGCGCCCACATCTTCGATTGGAAAACCGGTAACCCCCGCCCCCGCCACCAACTCCAACAAGATTGGCAAACCCGCCTCTACCTCGCTCTCCTCGCCCAAGCCCAAACCACCCTCGGCCTCAACCTCGCCCCCCACCAACTCCACCTCACCTACTGGTACCCCCAAGACCCCCAAAACCCCGTCACCTTCACCTACTCCCCCAACCAACACGACCAAGATTGGGCCGAAATCACCACCATCATCGCCCAAATCGAAGCCCAAACCACAGCCGAACAATGGCCCCTCACCCCCCACCATAATCATTGCCTCTACTGCCCCTACCAAGCCCACTGCCACCGCC
>DATHYN010000447.1:0-1137 GCA_035459145.1 Anaerolineae bacterium
TGGCATCGCTTCTCTCCTCCGTGGGCTGTTTGATTGCTTCCATTGCTCCAAGAAAGATTGAGACGACAAGACAACGAGAAAGAACCCAACCAACAAAGCCAAAAACAAAAAAGCAAGGAGCAGCATCCTTGTATCCGTAGAGTAGTAGACGAAACCACGATGAATGGTTTTGGAGCCTATCCCGGCGATGGATTTGAGGGTCGTGGTGGTCTTCGTGCCGCCGGTGGTGCGGGAGACATGATGGAACGCCGTAGACAACAACAGCTACAGCAGCAAACTTCCGAATTCGGACTTGGTTTTGTGGGCAGCGAACGAAGCGCCTTTGAACGAGGTGGCCATGATCATCATCCCCGTGGTGGTAATCACAATACCATGGATAACTATGTTGGTGGTGGTGGTGGTAGTTATGATCCTCGTGGAGGCATTGATCCCTACGGGGAGGATGATCGTTACGATGCTCATGGAGGTGATGATCGCTACGATGCTGCTCGTGATCACGATCATCGTAGTGGTGGTGATGGTGGTAACTTTGACCATCGGAGTCGTCTACAGGGATTTTCCCCGCACGAAGAAAGAGGAGGTCCCGCCCGGTTTGGTGGCGGCGGTGGCTTTGATAATTATATGGGAGGCTATGGAAGTACCCGAGATCGTAGCATGCCTCAACCCTCCTATGACAACAACCACGCGCGTTCTCGTGACTTTGGAGGGGGCGACAGTATGATGATGCAGGAACGAAACTCGCGTCAGCAAGTTGGCGGAGGTGGCCTCTATGACGGAGATCGCCGATCCGAATCCGTTTCGTTTGGCAACGACAACGTTCAAGATCCACTCGATAAGGACAAATCTTCCTTGGGTGGTGGGGGTGGCGGCGCCACCAAACCGGGGGTGCAATTCTGCAGCTCCCACGATGCCGTATCGGCCAAGATTGCGGCCTTTGATGGAAAAGGGGGCCCAACGGCACATCAACCTCAAATTGAAATTGCTCCCGGTATCATGGCCCGGTTGCGTGGAGCCAAGGAAACATGGGAATGTGGTACGTGTGTGTTTTTGTGTGTGGGTGCGGATGTCATGGGGACCAGGATGCCCGGTCGGAATGAACCAGTGCACCATGTCGCATCCTTACTCACCCTCCTTTTT
>DATHYN010000448.1:0-16698 GCA_035459145.1 Anaerolineae bacterium
ATACCCCCCCCCTGTCCCCCCCCATTAATACGCCCCCCGCCCAAACAATGTATACGGCACCGTCTGTAAAATAATACGCACATCTAACGCCAATGACCAATTCTCAATATAATAAATGTCTAACAAACATTGCTCATCAAACGTCAAGTCCGAACGACCGCTCACCTGCCATAAACCTGTTAATCCCCCTTTAACCGCTAACCTCTGCCGATGCCACGGCTGATACTGCTCAACCTCATCCGGTAATGGCGGCCTCGGCCCCACTAAACTCATATGCCCCCGCAAAATATTGTACAGTTGCGGCAACTCATCTAAACTTAACCGTCGTATCCAACGCCCCACCCGCGTCAACCGCGGATCATCCTTAATCTTGAAAATTGGCCCCGAGGCTTCATTCATCGCCTGTAAGGCCGCCTTCTGATCATCCGCATCAACCACCATCGACCGAAACTTAATCATGTGGAATAAACGGCCGTTCTCCCCCACCCGCGCCTGCCGAAAAAAAATCGGGCCCGATGAATCTAACTTAATCGCCGCCGCAATCATCGCCGACAACAATAACGCCGGCACCGCCGCTATCGATACCAATAGCAAATCCACCCCCCGCTTCGCTAATCGCCCCCACGGACTAATCCGCCTCTGCCGCACACTCAATAACGGTATCCCCGACATATAATTAAAATCCATATTACTCAAGCTCAATTCCAACAAACTCGGCACCACTTGCGCCCTCACCCCATGCCGATAACATATCTGCACCATCGGCGCCACCTCATGGTGCCGCTCCGCCGGCAACGCAATAAATACCGTATGCAACTGCTCATGGGTCAACAACACCTCGGCCAACTGCTCCCACGCCCCCAACCGCGGAATCCGTCCCGATCCGATACTACTCGTCGTATTCCCATCATCTAAATAACCAATCGCCTTATACCCCAAATCAGGCCGCGCCAATAACGTCCGCAATACCCCCCGCGCCCCTTCACCAGTTCCCACCAACAACACCCGATCCGCCCCATACCCCCGCCGATACATCGCCCCCAAAATAAAACGGCGCACCAAACGAGCCACCCCAATCCCCACCGTAATAAACAACATCGCCCACACCAACATCAACCGCGAAAAGGCCAATGGGCGCACAAACCACGTCACCGCCATCATCATCACAATCCCCGCCGCTGTCGCATATACCAATCTCGATACCTCATCAACCCAAAACTCCCCCCGCCGTCTTTGCCATACTTTGTTTTGCAAAAACGTGATAATTAATAACAAAGTAATCAAACTCTGCTGATCAATATACTCACGATAGGCAATAACAAACTCTGGCGGCCGTAACCATTGCCAATCATAACGTACAATATACGCTAAACGAAAGGCAAAATTAATTAAAATCAAATCCGTAATGATTGTGACGTAACGGACTATACGTTGCGAATAACGTGTACTCATAAATCTCTTCTACAATGTGAGCTGTGCCCGATAAATCTCGGCCATCTTCCGGCCCGCTTCAGCCCATGAAAATTTCTTTGCTTGTTGCCAACCCATCGCCCGCATTGTAGCACGAACCGTCTCATCTTGAAGGACGCTCGCCATACAACTTGCCAACGATTCTACCTCTCCCGGTTCAAATAATAATGCCGCTTCCCCACCCGCTTCTGGTATCGCTGACTGATTAGCCGCCACAACCGGTGTGCCACAGGCTAATGCCTGTACTACAGGCAAACCAAATCCCTCGTATGCCGAGGGAAAGGCCAACAATGTCGCTGAATTGTACCAAAGAGGTAACGCTTCGTCAGATACATACCCTGTAAAACGTACCATTTTCTCTAACTGATACTGCTCCACTTTAGCAAAAATCTCATCATACAACCACCCTTTCCCCCCTACCAACACCAAACCAACATCCCCCCCTATCTGCCCCCGTCGTCGCAATAACGCAAACGCATCAATTAATAACGGAATATTCTTGCGCGGCTGTAATGTCCCCACATGCAAAATAAACTGCTCCGGCAACCCCTCTTTTTGCCGAAAAGCATCCACCTCGGCCGCCGCCCGCGGCCCATACCGCTCCCCCACCCCCGGCCGCACCACCTCAATCCGCTCCAATGGCACCCCCAACCGCTCATGGATATCCCGCTTCCCCGCCTCCGCAATCGCTACCACCTTCGCCGCCACCCGGCACGACCGCTCCGTCTGCCACCGTAAATACAACCGCTTCAACGCCGGAAACCGCTCCGGATAATGTATAAAACTTAAATCATAAATCGTAACCACCGCCGGACATGGTAACCATGGGGGCAAGGCAAAGGCCATACTATGCACTAAATCAAACCGCTCGGCCACCGCCCGCGGCCCCCACACCAGCTGCTCCCATAAAATACGGGCTAACGGCCGTTCCGTCCCCCACCAACTCCCCACCAACCGCAAATCCGGCAAAATATCCGCCCCCGCCCCTGTCAATACCGTATAATCCAACCCCACATCCCGCGGCAAATGACGCAACACCTGCGCAATATAATGATGAATACCCGCCCGCCGATAATCAGCCGTACCCGCTAATAAATGGGCATTAATGCCAACATGTCCTCGTTTGACCATACCCGCCATTATACCCCCCACTATGAATGCTGTCAGATTTTATACTTCTACTTAACCTCAAATACCGCCCCTGCCCCTCGGCCATACACATCAGGAAAATAAAATTCATACGCCACTGGCGGGATCGTCTGATACCGCCCCCGTGTCTGCGCCCGCACCAAATACACATACTCATACGTCCCCGCCGGCAAATAGTCGGCCGAAATCACCACTTTCTCATCACGTAACTCAACATGATCGAAATACCACCAGCCCCAACCTTGCCGCTCCCAATCATTACCACTATACGCTGACGGTACATTCACTTGCTCACTCACTAACAAACTCGTATCCACCGCCTCTAACCCCGCTGGCAAACTATCCTCAATCACCACATAATAAACGGATTGTGGTACCACAATCGTCAACCGTGCCACCAAGGTCTCTCCCTGCTCGGCGGCCAACACCGGCGTCTCATCATCATCTGCCCCATAATAAGCCCGATTAATAATAATCCCTTGATCGACTGGCTCTAACGCCGCCACCGGCAACGACGCCTCTAAATAGGTCGTGTAATACAAATTACCCGCCCCGTCATCCCGCCCAATCGCCAACCGATTCAACGCCATCGGATCCAGCTCGCTGATATCACCCGTCCACTGCCAACTCTCTTCGATATTGGCTGTTGTCGCTTTGCCACTGCCGAGCAAACGGCCGTTCAACGCCACTTCAAACATATAATCCGCCTCCAACTCGCCACTCACCACCATCCAGTCCGTCAAGGCCAACAAACTCCACGCCGTCTCCTGCGTCCCCTGCCAATGCCCATTCCGCTGCTGATTCATCAACCATCGTACCCCATTCGCCACAATCGGATTCTCCGCATCCACCCCTATCAACGCTTTCAACACCAACGCCGTCGTCCGTGTATCCGAATTCCAATTCCATACATCTCGCGATACCTCATCCCAATGCGCCCCCGCCGCCGATAAGTTAACCGCGCTAATCAGATCACTCACCAACACATCGATTCGTGGATCCTCAGCGTCGACCGTTTGCATCGCCATCAACAAATAAGCCTGAGCATACTCATCCAATGACTCCCGCTCTTCATACAACGCCGATAAATAATAGGTTGGTGCCTGCTCAACCTGCGTCAACACGTACAACAAAAACGCTTGCCGATTCAACTTCTCCCGCCCATTCAACCGATCCACTTCATCCAAATGATCCGTTAAGAACCGTGCCCCCTGATTAATCACCCCCTCACTCACATCATAACCAGCCGCCTGCGCTTCCACTAACCCCAACACCACATAAGCCGTCACCAACGTTTGGCTATCACCCGAATCCCACCACGGCCAACCACCATCAATCTTCTGCCGTTGATACAACTTCTGTAACGCAACCTGCACCTCTTGCTCCAACCCCTCGGCCAACGCCGGATTCTCTATCCCCCGCGCTATCATCGCCTGCGTCGTCGCCACATTCGGCAAAAACCGCGACACAATCTGCTCCGTACACTCATACGGATAATGCCGCAAATACTCAAACCCTTCACTTACCGCCGCCGCCAACGACGGCGCCACCGCCACCGTCAAACTCCCCTCACTCAAATCAAACTCCTCACCCACCGGCAACTGCAACGACTCTACCGCCACACCCCCCGCTAACAACTGCCCCGATGTCCCCACCGTCTCCGGCACTTCATACCGATAAACTGGTATCCCCCCATCCGGCAATGTCGCTAACTGCGGCCGACTCGCATCAAAATAGTCGCCACTAGCCACACTCACCACAAGATCCACCCGCTCACTGTCCGTTACCGTCGCCGTCCAACTCACATATGTCTGTTGACCAGCTAACACCTGTACGGTCTGCACCGCCGGATCCGCCAACCGCACCCCCATCGTCTCTAATGTCACCGCCACCGTCATCGTCTCTTCAGTGTTGTTATGCACCACCGCCCCCAACTCGGCCTCATCACCAACAACAAAGAACCGTGGTGTCTGCGGCGTCACCATTAACGGCCGTCTCGTCTGAATATCAACCGTCGTCTCCCCCACCAACGTCTCTTTTGTTACCGCCCGCACATCCAACCGCCATGTGGTCAAATTATCCGGCAACGGCACCGTCACTGTCGCCCGCCCATCCCCATCAGTCATCACTTGTCCCTCCCAAAAGGCCGTGTCGGGAAAATCTTCCCGCACTCCAATCACCCCAAAATCACCACCACCACCACCACCACCTTTAATCTCTTCTTCTAAATTATCATTAAACGCATCCATATTATTGGTCAACAATAACGCTGTCCGCACCCGCAACCATTGTGTCTGATAAAAATAACTTAAAATCGGCTGTTCCGCCCGCGACGACAACGACAATGCCGCCAAATCAACCAATGCCAACGATAATTCCGCTTCCACCGGTTCTCCCGCCGCATTCGTTACCCGCACATCATACGTTACTTCATCTTGCGGCCCCAAAACGGTCGCACTCGGCCTCACCTCAATCGACAACTCCTGCGCCACCCGATCCACCAACAATTGCGTCATCCCCACCTTGAAATCTGGCGTCGGATTCGTCTCATCCACCCCCTTAATCACCACCACCGACACAAACACATTCGGGGCCATCTCCGCCGTAATCGGCAACCGATAAATCGCACTGTTCCCATCCAATGGCACCACATCTTGGCTCTGAACATGCCCCCGCTCCACCGTCACCAACGCATACGACCGCCCTTGGAATGGTGCCGCTATCAATAACTCCGCCGTATCCCCCGGCTGATACTGCCCCCCATCCGTAATCAAATCAAAGCTATGATCATTTAACCGTCGCCACGATACATACTCGTTGCCCGATACCCAAAAATAGGTCGACGCCACCGCTTCCCGTCCCTCACGATCCAGCACGGTCACATACGCCCGATACACGCCCGACCGCTCGGGCGTAAATGGCAAACGCAATGTCCCCTCACTCCCCACATTCGCCTCAAACTCCGCCACTCCGATCTCTTCCACTGAGGAACGCCAAATCGTTTGCCCCTCCTCATTCTCCTCCTGCACATTCGACCATTGCCGCTCCACCACCTTAACCATTACCGGCCAATTAGCCACCGCCTGCTCTGCCCAATCTAAAACCACCACCTCTAAATCCATCTCCTCCCCTGCCACGGCCACCGTCCGCCCCGCTTGAATCCCACCATACAAATCTGTCGCATGAATAATCGCCGTTGTCCGCCCACTAACCGAATTCCCCCCCACATCACTAACCCGCGCCTCAATCGTCAACGATTGCGACCCATCTTCACTGGCCAACGTCGTCGCCAAATCAAACTGATACTGACCATTCCCATCCGTCACCCCCTCCCCCGTCGCTATCGTCCCCCGCCCACTAGCCCCCCAATAACCATAATAATAAACATCACGCTCCACATCATCAAACTGATACCCCCGCCACTGATTATCTTCTGGTTGGAACACAAAATCGTACGCCGCCACCGACCACGACACATCCCCACTCACCACCGAACCACCGGAGAAGAATGTCGCCCCCACCTCAACCGGCAACGCCTCACCCTCCATCACTTCTGCGGGCGCCTCCACCTCAACCTGATAAGTCGGCTTCCGATACTCGGCCACATCAAACATCCCCCCACCAATCCAGCCCCTATCAATCTCTTCCACCGAAATATAGTAACTTCCTAATGTCGCTTCCTCCGCCAATGGCAACTCAATCACAAACGACCCAAACTCCGATAAGCCAACCTCTTCTTCATAGATCGTCTCATCATACGACCGTACCTGCACTTTTACCGCATCAAAGGCCGGTAAACTATATTGCAAATCATCATTATGACGCACAATCCCCTTAATCGCTACCGTATGCCCCGGCCGATATAACGGCCGTTCCGTATACACATACGCCATCGCCTCCACCCCACGATCATAATAATCAGTCAAAATCCCAAAATCATACGGCTCAATCCCTTCGGTCCAATGATTAACCGCCATCCCCAATACTTCATCATTCCGCGCCAACGCATAATACCACCGATCCCAACTGTTCACATCTAACGACAACCCCCTTTGATAAAACAGCCCGTTTTCATCCGTCACCCCTTCCACCTGCTTATTAGCAAAATTGTCATACACCGTCACCGGTACACCCGCTAACGGCTCTCCTGTCGCCAAATCGGTCACCCACGCCAACACTTCGCTGCCCGTCGTCTTCAACGTCACATTTGCCGTCCCTAAAAAGACCGGATACGCTTGGAAATGGGCGCTTTCATGTGCTAATTGGGGGGAATCAACAGTCATAAAATAAAAACCTGGCTCCAAACTACCACCATCACTTCCTCCTAGCTGAAAACGTGCATAACCTGACTCATTCTCGACCGTAGACACCCTTTGCCGTTCCGACCAAACCAAATTATCTGCTGGCGGCTCAAAATTCAGCCGATCTATCGTCTGCCCCAACAAACTACTAAATACCGGCTCGGCCACCCGATACATCGCCATATCCACATCATTCACATTCCGATACGTCACCCAAATATTATCATTCCCCCCCTGCCGATAAAACGCCAACGCCGACGGCACATTAAAGCGCACATACGGCGAATAAGCCGCCGTCCGGAAGCTAATCGGCTCTGGTGTCGGCATCGGATGCCCATAAATATCGGTCATCCCCGGTAAAAACTGAACCGTATAATCTGTGGATGGCTCTAAACCATAAATACGCAGGCTCCAATCCCACGCGTCGTAACGGCCGTTCGCATCTCCCAACGGCGCTGGCGTCACAATCACCTTGTCCGCCAAACTAGCCCGATCCATCGGTGACGCAAACCGCACCCGAAACACACTACTAAACCATGGCTGTTCCGTCCCATCTGGCGGATCCATCTCCGCCACCCCCGGCTCCGACACTGTCGTCGCTGACCAACTAAATCCATCCACAATCCGCCCCCCATCCTGCGACATCGCCACTGGCGCCAACCGTAATGTATACTTCGTCCCCAAGGCTAACTGCTCCGTCGGTGTCACCACCAATGTCCGAAATGCCTCATCAGCCCAGCCAAACGCCAACGACACGGGTGACCCCGCCGGATCCGTAAAACTAACCGCCGTCGCCGTGCTCACCGGCTCCATCGACTGATTAAAATGGAATCTAAACGCTTGATCTAAACGCAAATTGGCGTAATTGTCCCGTGGATAATTTTCCCGCCCTACCAAAGAAATATAACCCAACGTTGGCGGCGTCACCGAAAAACTCCACGTCCAATCATCCCGCATCTGCGCCCCCGTCGCACTCGCCCCATTAATAATCTCCGCCTGAATCACCGCATTGTAACTCACCCCACCATGCAATGGCTCATCTGGCTTAAACACATACACTGAACTACTCACCCATTCCCCACTCCCTTCCGTTGCTGGTGTCAACACCAATGGCTGTGGCAACTCCCCCCGATCTGTCGAAAACGTCACCGGTACCACCGGCCGATTAAAGATCACCGTAATCTGGCTATCATTAGCCACCCCATTCGTTCGATTAGCCGGTGCCGTTTGCGTCACTTCTAAATCCCCCACCGTATCAAAATCAAAGCTCAAGCCAGCTAACAACGCCACCCCCTCGGCACTCCGCGCCGTCTCCCCTAACTGCCCCCGATAGCGCACCCCCGGCTTCAATGTTTCGCTCGGTTTAAAACGTAAAATACGTGGCTGAGGCCAACTAATCTCTCCCGCCACCGGCATCCCTGTCATATCCACAAATGACCACGCTTCCCCCGTCGCCTCTGCATCCATCGGTTGGTCAAAATAGATCTCAATCGCTTCTTCAATATCAACTTCTTGCCCTGCGGCGGGTAACTGTCCCACCACTTTCGGCTGCAGTTCACTGCTCATGATATTGCTGCTGCTCAACAATTGCCAATCCACTTCTGTCGCCGTCGGCAAGGGTGGGTTCGTTGGCTCGGCCGTATCCGTCCCCTCAGCCCCACTCCCCACACCACTCGTCACTGGCACCGCCGTCGGCGTCACCGGCTCATCATCTTCCCGACACCCCACCGCCAAAACCAACATCAACACCAATACCCAAATTGATTTTTGCCAACCCTTCATTGCGACCACTCCTCGCTACACATCTATATTATTTCACACCAGCTGCTACTGATTATAAACAAATCACCATTTCTGCCCACATTTTACACCAATTCACACCATAATATCCCCACTTTTCACCTCCGCTTTGCTGACGTTCTTTCAATAAAGTGCTATCATATATGTAGACGGTGTGCTATCTTCTCACTAATGCATACCATGAAATGGGATATTTTCTTATGCATACAGGCGCAATTTTAGTTGTTGAAGACAATGAATTCATTAGCGAACCATTGGAAGCCTTGCTTGAATTAGATGGGCATCGGGTAACTGTGGTGGGCAACGGCCGTTTAGCCATCGATATCCTCCAAAAACAAGAGTTCGACCTCATCCTCCTCGATATTATGATGCCCGAGGTCGATGGCTATCAAGTCTTAGCTTGGCTCAAGCAAAATGATCACCTCCGCCATATTCCTGTCATTATGATGACCGCCGTTAACGAGATCAATAGTGTCATTAAATGTATCGAAATGGGTGCCACCGACTACCTCTTTAAACCTTTCAATGCCGTTCTCCTCAATGCCCGTATCCAATCTTCCCTCGAAAAAAAGAGCTGGCGTGACCAAGAACGTGCTTACATCAAACAGTTGCGTCAAGAACAAATCAAATCTGATGACCTCTTAGCCAATATCCTCCCCCATGCCATCATCAACCAACTCAAACAAGACCAACACCATGTCGTCTCCCGCTTTGATTCCGCCACCGTCATGTTTGCTAATATCGTTGGCTTTATGCAAATCTCTCGCCAATTCCCGCCCCAAGATTTTGTCCAACTACTCAATGAGGTCTTTTCCCTCTTTGATGAACTCACCGAACAATACCAAGTTGAAAAGATTAAAACGATTGGTAGCCAATATATGGTCGTTAGCGGGGCCCCCGATCCCCACCCCCACCATGCCGCCACCATCGCCGATATGGCCTTAGCCATGCGCCAGCAACTTAAACAGCTAAGTCGTACCAATTCGATGTCTCTTACCTTGCGTATCGGCATTAGCACCGGCCCCCTCACCGCTGGCGTCATCGGTACACAAAAACTAACCTATGACCTCTGGGGAGATACCGTTAACACCGCTAGTCGCATGGAATCGACTGGCTTACCTGACACCATCCAAACGACAGCTTCAACCTATAACCATTTGCATAAACAATATAGTTTCGTCAACCGGGGTCAAATTCCAGTCAAAGGCAAAGGGTATATGCAAACCTATTTGCTTCAAGGAAAATTATAGTATGATGTCAGAGCCAAATTCTGTACGCGCCATGTACGAACTCGCTTGGCAACATCAAGCGGATGGTCTGCTCATTATTGATAATCAGCAAACCATCGTCGCCACGAATCCTGCCGCTCGCCAATTGCTTAACGACCCACAACTCACTTCTGGCGCTAACCTCAACCAACTGCCTCCCCCGCTCGTCACGCTCATCCAAAAAGAACCGGGGGAATATGACATAACTATCGATGCTGATACCCTTCTCCCCCGTCTTTTGCATGTTACTTGCCTTATCCCCCCCGCCAATCCCCAACACCATCTTTTTCTTCTACGCGATATCACCATGATTCAACAGCAACAACAGCAATTGCAATATCACCAACAGCTTTTCGCTCATCTGGTTACGATTGCCCGGATTGTGGCCGAGGGTGTCAATAATCCCGATGAAACAATTCACTCCATTTTAGAAATGGTCCGTGAACTGACCCAAGCCACCGATGGCAGTATCTTTCTCTGCCAAGCTGATGGCACCATCTTACACAGCATCATTGCTCCTCCTCACCCCACTAAAAACGCTATTAAAGACCGCATCACCACCGCTATGAAATCTGGTTTGGCCGGTTGGGTCTTTGATAATAGGGAGGCGGTCGTTATCGCTGACTCTAATCATGATAATCGTTGGATCCAATTCCCCGAACAAGAATATATCGCCCGTTCCGTCTTATGCATCCCTATTAATCATGACCGTGACATTATTGGCCTCATTACCCTCACCCATCACCGCCCCAACTTCTTCGACAATGAAAAACAACAATTAGTTGGGGCCATCACCGGTTATATCGCTCATATCCTTGTTAAAGCGAAAACAGATGCCGACCAAAAACAGTTACTACAACAACTAGCGGTTGCCAAAGCCCGTGCCGAAGCAGCTAATCGCGCCAAAAGCACCTTCTTAGCCAATATGACTCATGAACTGCGCACCCCTCTAACCTCCATCATGAGCTACAGCGATGTCGGCGAAACCCTCGCCAGCCGCCAAGACCTCCCCCAATTTCCTGTTATTTTTCAAAAAATCAAAAACGGTGCTTGGCATCTTCTCGATCTAATTAATAACTTACTCGATCTATCCAATCTCGAATCAGGCAACATTACTCTTCAAAATGCCCCCCTCGACCTCAAAGCATTTGCTCAAGCGATCACCTACAAAGCCGCCCCCCTCTTTGAGAAAACCAACGTTGCTTTCTCGGTCCAAGTTGATAACAATCTCCCTCCGCTAACGATCGACCAAACCCGATTAGATCAACTGATCATGAATTTCCTCGAAAATGCCGCCAAATTCACCCCCCTCGGCCACGTCACCTTCACCACCACCCAAGCCCCACACCCCCACCACCCCACCGCCGACAACTACATCCTCTTCATCATCACCGATACCGGCATCGGCATCCCCCCCGACCAAATCCAAACCTTATTCGACTCCTTCACCCAAGCCGATACTTCGCTCACCCGCCAATACGGTGGCGCCGGCATCGGACTCGCCATCAACTACCGCCTCTGCCAACTAATGGGCGGCGAAATTATCATCGATAGCATCCTCGAAACAGGTACCACCATCACCCTCTGCTTCCCCCTCACCCCTTAGCTCCCCCACCCATGCCCCATCATTACGGTTGAACTTGCGCCGTCTCGTAGAAAACACCGATATTCGGCACATTCATAAACGCATTCCCCCGATGCTGGTATAAGGTCGCCGATATCTCATCAAACGATTGTCCCGCTGGCAATTCCGCCAACGTCAACCCAATCCGATGCGGCGCCACCAACGGTTCACTCAACTCTATCGTGAAGCGCCCATCAGCATCACTCACTCCCGTCCCCAATACCGCGCCACCAAACGTCACATTTTGTACCGATAAAACCAAATTCGGCAACGCTTGCCCGCTCACCGACATAGCTCCCGCTACCAATGGCTCATCAAAAGCCAACTGCGGTTGCAAAATCATCTCATCCTGCGCCGCAGGATAATTCTCCGGCAAGGGTGTTGGCAACGGCGGTACCGGCGTATTCGCTGGATAACCACCATCATTCGTTCCCGTCCCCCCACCATTATTCACGGGTGGATACCCCCCCGTGCTCGGATCCGTTTGCCCCGTCCCTGTATCACCACCAGAATTCGTATCATTATTGTTGTTATCCTCAGCCGGACCGCACGCCGCCAAAGCCAACATCAATATCACCGCGATTAAACCATATTTCAAATGTTTCATAATCAATTACTCCTTTATTAACTCTTTCGTTTCGTTAAATGTAATTCCTTTTTCAGCCAGTTTGGGCAAAACAAGATCCGCCAACGCTAAGCTCGTCGGCACCACAATCCCTCGCCCATTAATCACCCCCTCGGCCAATAACTCCGCCCCAATCGCCGCCGTATACCCCGTCGTCTGCGCCATCGCACTATTCCCCCCATTAGGCACACCACGCGCATCCATCGTAATCGTCCACCGATACGCTTCCCCACTCGCCGGCATATGATAAATCAGCTCATTAAGCATAACCACCACATCTTCTTCCCCTGACCGGAAATTTAACGCCTCTTTTTGCGGCAAAATATCCGTCAGTAAATCCACTGGGGCAATCACTTGTGATTCCGGCAATACCACATCGGCAAAAATCCAAGCAAGCCCTTGCACCAACGGATCGCTGGTAGGCCGGTCAAGAACCGCGCCAATCTCCACCGCCGTTGTCGGTAACTTATCCACCTGCATCGTCTTGTCTAACCAGCCTAACTGACGCAATCCGTTCCATAACGACCCCCACCCATCATACCGCAACGTCCCCCGTATAAAATGCTTCACTTCAGGCACATCATACCGCTGAATATACGGCACCGAATCCCGATTAGGATAAATCTCAAACGGAATATCATACCCAGCCAACGTAATCGTCGGCGGCTTACCATACAGTACCTCCGCCTCAAATTCCGTATCCACCCCCTCCTGCCGATACCGCGCTGGCCGACATGTCGCTTGTACCACCCCTCGCGGACTCCACGTAAACTTATACTGCAACGGATTATCGGCCGCCTCCGGCGCCGGCAACCCCCCACAATACGACGCAAACTTATCAATCTGCCCCCCAGCCACATGCGTCGCTGTAATCATCTTCACCGCTAACAAATGATCAATACCCGGATCCAGCCCCATCTCCGCCAAATAAATAATCCCCGCCTCCACCATCGCCGGCTCCATCGCCTGGATTTCCGGCGTCACGTAAGAGGCACTCACTACCGATACCCCTCCCTCAATACACGCTTGAATCACTAATTCATCAAACTGAGGTGGCAATAAGTTAACCACCAAATCAGCCTCATGTAAAAATGGGGCCAACGATGCCGGTGTCGTTGTCGCTGTTAACAAAATTTGAACCGCTTCCCCCTCACCCCCTAACTGCGCTAACCGTTGTTGTGCTTGCTCTAAATCCGCATCCGCTACCGTTAACCGGTGCCCCAACCCATAAAGATGCTCCAACAACGTTAAACTAACCCGCCCCGCCCCTAAAACCAAAATGTTTTTCCGTTTACTTGTCATCATTATCTTCTTAACTCAGAAAAAAACCTCCTGAAGGTTATCCCATTCAGGAGGTTTTTTTATTTTCAATCTACAAACTTAGTTATAACGATTGCCGCTACAACTAAACGAGAGACAATCTATTTGTTGAACCCTTCGTAGTTCTTCGTATCTTGAATACTACCAGTGAAGCTGGATTCGTTCGCAATCGCCACGATAGGTTGATCAGCGGTGATAACCACACCATTAACCGTACCATTCATTTGCGGCAACGTGATATCACCAGAAACCAAGGTGATATTAGCTGGCGCATTCGAAATACCATAAACAGTCATGCTCGCGCCAGCTGGCACAGGCGACGCACTGGCAACTTCTACAACATCACCATTTTGGGTCGTGTAAGACAACGTAATGTTAGCATCAGAACTACCAGAAACATTTTGAATTTGGATACCGGTCGTATTAATACCAGCAAACTCTTTCACCAATGGCAAGTTAATTGTAGATGTTGCCGAATTGGCTGGGAAGCAAGCATAGGTGGTCACCCGTTGTGGGTTGGACGTATTAATACCTTTATCATTCACCACCGCCACGATGTCACCGGTGCTGGTTACAGTCGCCGAACCCAATTCACCTGGATTGAAATGATCAGGGGTGTAGAAGGTATGGGAGGCACCACCAGCTACGTTTTGGGTGAAGGGGCCACGTGTCGCGCCATTCACTTGATACGTAATGGTAATATCTTGGGCTGCATTAGTTACATTTTGAACTTGAACACCAGTCGTTTGATTTTTGCTGGTGTGTCCATCACGTACCAATGGGCAGTAAACGGTAGAATCATAATTGTTCGGGGTGAACGCTTGCGACGCTTGTAAGTTTTGCGCCACAGCCGCACTGTGTTCGTGCTCTAAGGAGGTACCAGCCAATGGTTGGGTACCGGTCACAGTCAAACTACCAACTTGCCCTTGGCCTGCAGGCACACCGAAATCGAGCGGGCTTAACACCGCCATCGAGTTCGCTGGCACGACGTATGGGGTTGGGTTGGTGTATTCCATGCCAGCCACGATGAACGTAGCGGTCACTTCGTTTTCCGCGTTGCTCGCATTTTGGACATAGAATGTGGTGGTCCGGCCAGAGTGATTATGTTTCACCAAGGGGAAGGAAATGGTGGTCGCCACAGCGCTACCATCTGTACCACGATATTGACCAGCCGCTGCGCCAGTCCCTTTATTGTTAACATTGACTACCGCCGCAATCGGTTGATCCGCGCTAGCCACCGCCGAACCTTGGAAACCAGCTGGGATGCCAGGGCAAACAACGGTATCATCCGTCAAGTAGGTGAAAGAACCACCCGCCGACACACTTTGTGCTTGGCAAGGATAGTCAACACCCGTTACATCATAAGCGGTCAAAACGATGGTCGCATCTGCCGACCCAACATTTTGAATCTGTTGACCCGATTTCCAACCAGCGCCAGGTAACGCCGTTTGCGCCCCCACCAAGCTAACGACCAACATGGTCATTATAATCGTTACAATTAAACTAAACTTTTTCATACAAACTCCTTTTTTCAAATTATTTCAAAAGCTTACCCTATCGATTATAGGCTATTTAGACCTAAAATCAATACCCCGATCGGGGTATTATCCCCCTAATCCCCCCCCAAAAACCTCTTTTTTAGCTATTTTAATGGTTATTTGCGCTTTATCGCCGTACCAATGGTAAATAAACAGCAGGTGGCATTTCTTCACATACCAAACCAGTACCACTATGTTCTTCTAACCCTTCCAACCACGCTAGCATTGGCGTATCAGTAGTATACACACACCATAATGTACCTCGATAGTCAAAATGATTCAATTCACTTATCTGCTGTAAAAACACAGGCATAGGCCCCACAAACGGATTGTTTTGCACTTCCAGATATCTGATATTTAATTGCGTTATAGTTGTTGGCAATCTATTAATACGATTATTCTGTATGTAAAAAGCCACAGCCCCACTTAAATCACCAATGGTATTAGGTAATGATGTTAATCGATTGTCATGTACATATAACGCTCCCATATTTACCAATTGACCAATCTCATCTGGTAGTTCCATTAGTTGATTGTTCTGCAATTGCATAGACAATATCTGTGTCAATTGTCCAATTTCAGCTGGCAATATATTGATTTCATTAGCCGTTACATTTAAATGTTGCAGATTACTTAAGTTACCGATGGTTGATGGCAACGTACTTAGCCGATTATTCTTTATGTAAAATTCCTTTAAATTAATCAACCCACCTATCTCACTCGGCAGCTCCCCAATAAAGTTATTATCCAACTGCAACATCTCTAACTGAATCAGCCCACCAATACTCGCTGGCAATACCTCCAACTGATTATCATTTAACCGCAACCAATTCAAACTGTCTAAATCACCAAAACTGTCCGGTAAATAAGTCAGTTCATTATTGTATAAATGTAACCATTCTAACTGCTCTAAATCCCCAAACGAAGCTGGTAACGTCGTCAACCGATTATTATACAACGTCAACTCTCGTAATTTACCCAATTGCCCAAAACTTTCAGGCAATTGGGTCAACTCATTATTATACAAGTTAAGTACCGTTAAGTTAGATAGTTGCCCCAACGATTCCGGCAATGACGTCAACTGATTCTCATATAGATACAATGTCTCCAATTGACTCAACTGACCAAATGTTGGGGGCAAGCTGTTTAACTCATTATCATTAGCCACTAACCACGTCAATGTGGCTAAATCACCAAACTCGGCCGGCAACACCTCTATCTGATTCACCCTCATATCCAAATGACGCAAATTCACCAACTGCCCAAACTCGGCCGGCAAACCCGTTATCTGATTCCGATAAATATATAACCAATCCAACCACTGTAACGCCCCAATCCCCGCTGGCACCTCCCCAACCAAATTATTATCACTCAAATCCAACCCCACTACATGCCCCCCAGCGCATACCACCCCTTCCCACTCACACGGCCACTCATCCCCCAACCATCCCGCCTGCCGCGCCCACCCCGGCCCACCCAACCCTTGATACAACGCCACCAACCCCTCACACTCCGCCACCTCAATCTCCGTCACCACCCCACAATCCATCCCGCCAACCATCTCCCCCCGCACCTCACCCTCACCAAACAAATGACACCCCAC
>DATHYN010000449.1:0-2421 GCA_035459145.1 Anaerolineae bacterium
CCCCCAACTTAACCACCATCGACCAACTCGTCACCTCCCTCAACATCCCCGATGATACCGCTGACAATGTCACCACCCTCTTCGTTGCCCAAAACGAAACCGAAGCCACACCACTCCCCCTCTTCACCTGTACCAATGATAGCAACTTCCTCGCCGATCTCACCATCCCCGATGGCACCTTAATCGAACCCGGCACCCCCTTCACCAAAAGTTGGCAAATCCAAAACAACGGTACCTGCCAATGGGACACAAGCTACCAACTCCAACCACGCGCCAATACAGACCTTTTCCAACCCGCTCCAGCCCCCACTATTCCGGAAACCCCTCCCGGCGCTCCCCTCGACCTCACCGTCCAACTTATCGCCCCCACCCAATCCGGCCAATACCAAGCCAGCTGGCAACTCACCGACCCCACCGGCGAACCAATCGGTGTCCCCCTAACCATTCTCGTCAACATAGCCGCCCCCACCCCCGAAACCCCACCCACCGTTCCCGCCCCTACCTATGGTCGCATCACCGGCTTCATCAACTACCCCAATGGCACTTACACCGACCTTGAAATCTTCATCCTCAACGTCAATACCGGTTTCTATCACCAATACACCACCACCGCCGATTGGGGCTCATACTGGCAGGAAGTCGACCCCGGCACCTACGTCATCTTCGGCCGCGTCGCTGGTGATAGTACCCAAGCCGTCGCCTACACCAACGCCGTCGCCTGTGGCCTCACCCCCAACTGCACCGACCACACCCTCCGCCAAATCACCGTCGAAGCCGGCGACGTCTTCACCGGCCTCAACCTCGCCGATTGGCAAGTCAATGGTGCCACTCTTCCTTGGCCCTAAATACCTACCCCAAACCCCTCTCCAAATCGGCCAACAAATCCGCCGTCGTCTCCACCCCCACCGACAACCGCACCAACCCCGGCGTCACCCCACCCGTCTCTTTCCCCTCACCCACCGCCGCAATCGTACTCGCCGGATGCGTCATCAACGAATGCACGCCACCCAAACTCACCGCCTGCTGAATCAACTCTACCCTCTGCAACAACCGATAACCCGCCTCCTTCCCCCCTTTCAAATCAAAACAAACCATCCCACTATATCCCCCCGGCATCTGCTTCTGCGCTAATTCATACTGCGGATGCGTCTTCAAACCGGGATAATACACCTCGGCCACCCCCTCATGCCCCCTCAAAAACGCCGCCACCGCCAACCCATTCCGATTATGCTGCCCCATCCGTAACCCAAACGTCTTCAACCCACGCTCCAACAACCACGCCTCCATCGGATGCAACACCCCACCCAGCACAATATGGGTCCGCCACAACCGCTCCCGCGCCTCGGCCGTCCCCACAATCGCCCCCGCCACCACATCCGAATGCCCCGCTAAATATTTCGTCGCACTATGCACCACTAAATCTATACCATGCGCTAACGGCCGTTGATTATACGGCGTCGCAAACGTATTATCCGCCACCGTCAGGATCCCCCGCTCCTTCGCCAAATCCGCCACCGCCGCCAAATCCGTCAACTCCATCGTCGGATTAGCCGGCGTCTCCATATAAATCAACTTCGTATTCGGCCGTATCGCCGCCGCCCACGCCCCCACATCCGTCGGCTCCACCAACGTCGTCTCAATTCCCCATGCCGGCATCTTCTCCATCAACAAATGACGCGTCGTCGGATACAACATCCGTGCCGCCACCACATGATCCCCCTTCTCCAAATAACTCAACAACACCAACGAAATCGCCGCCATCCCCGACGCCGTCACCAAGCCCGCCTCACCCCCCTCCAACGCCGCAATCGTCGCCTCCGCCTGCTCCGTATTCGGGCTCCCATACCGCCCATAAAACTGTGGCGGCGCCACCATCTTCATCGCCGCCGCAATCTCCATCCCCTCCTCAAACTGATATGTCGCGCTCTGATAAATCGGGCTAGATACCCCCGCCGACGGATTAAAATCATCTCCCCCATGCACCCCCAACGTCTCCCAATTCACATTCTCTTCTTTCATCCATTACCTCCTAAGTGACAGCCCCCGTGGAGCTGTCATACCTGCGTAGGCAGGTATCCACTTCTAAAATCACCTTTAATTTAGCTCCGTTCTCCGCAAACTGCATACACCTTGCATCCCCTTCCCTAAAAAATCCACCTGCTACCCCTCAAACCGCTCAATCGTCCACCCCAACCCTGTCTCCAAATCCACCTCCGGCCGCCACCCCAACACCTCGGCCGTCAAGCCTAAATCCGCCACCTGCGTCGCCGCCTCGGCCGGCCGATTCGGCAATAACCCCGGCCTCGGCCGCCCCTCTCCCCCTACCAACCGATAAATCTCCATCACCACATCCAATACCGACGTCGCCCGCCCCCCACCAAAATCCAAACACGTCCCCGGCGCTAAATCCACCCCCACCAT
>DATHYN010000450.1:0-4711 GCA_035459145.1 Anaerolineae bacterium
TCCAACGCCTTGTCCATAATCAACCTCTCTATCTCATAAAACCATAACAAAAATCTACCTTGCCAATCTTACCCCAAAAAAGAAGACAGCCAACCATATTGACTGTCTTCTCCTTTTTATTCACTCTTTGTCAGGTTTAGCCCCCCACCCCGTTTAAACCAACTACCTTGCATGTCTTCAATCTATTAAACAGCATATTTTCAAGACTAAATGTCAAGGTTATTTAATTTAATACAGTTAATCTCGTACAATTTGTGGCAAGCAAATCCCGGCACTACAGACATGCCCGCCATAACCACTCGTCACAACTGTCTGCACCAAAATCTCGCCATTCGCATTTTCCAATACCACATTAACCGAATACTCGCCCGCAGGTAATCCGTTAACATCAAACAAAACCGACACCGACGCATCACAGCTATGCCCATCACAGCTTTCTTCCACAATTTGCTCTTCTAACATCGTCGCCAGTAACCCACGGCCACCATTAATCGGTACTAACAAAATCTTAATCCGTGGCTCCGTACCGACCTCATAATTCGTACCCACTTCCATCACAAACCGCCCCGGCGCATCTGGTACTGCATTCATCATCAACACCCGCAACTCATCCTCCGGCAACCGATCGGCCGCCTCGGCCACACCCCCACGATTCAACCCCATCACCAATAAACTACCCAACAACAACATCATCATACACAATACTTTTTTCATTTTCCTTCCTCCAGGATATGAATTGGCGGTCATGATTATTTATCACAACCAAATTTTTAAAATCTATATACTCAACGCTCCCCAACCCGTTTTGACGACATCCAATCTCAAAATTGGTCAAAATTGGTCAATTTTCATCAAATTCACCCAATTTTTCGCCCAACCTGACCCCCAATTTGTCATTTCTTATGAGAAACTTTCTAAAATCCCTCTAATTATGCTAAAATTAACAGTTGTATGCTATATTTTAATCAACAACAGTTACAATCTTCCCCACAAATAAACTAACATCTTTTATTATCAATGATAGTCTCACACAGGAGCCCTACCTAATGAATCGTAATGATATCCCTGAAGCCTTTCGCCGCTTTCTTGAAGAACAAAGTTTTGATAATGTAAACCAAGAGGGTGGTGATGATGGTCGCCCTCCTATCTCCCGCCCCCCACGCCGCCCCCTCAACCCTTGGTGGCGCAATCGCAACTTCTGGATCTTTACCATCATCTTCATCTTCCTCATGAGCTTTCGTTGGCTCGTCGATACCTACACCGAATGGCTCTGGTTCCAAAGCGTTAACTATGACACCGTTTGGATCACTCAATGGCGTTACCGTGTCACAATTTTCCTCTCTTTCTTCCTTGGCTCTATCATCTTACTCCTCTTTAACTGGCGCCTCGCCCTCAGACAAGCCAAAAACCAAGCCAGCCCCATCTCCAAACAACTCCTCCAAATCCCTGGCCTTACTTGGTTTATCGGTGGTATCGCCCTCGCCCTCGCCGCTCTCGCCGCCACCGCCACCACCAATCGCTGGCTAACCTTTCTTCAATATTTCAACCGTACCGCCTATGGCGTTACCGACCCCATCTTCAACCGCGATATCAGTTTCTATATGTTCTCCCTCCCTTTCTATCGCTTTCTCCAAGAATGGGGCATCGCTCTCCTCTTTTTCACCCTAGTCGGCGTCGTGCTTATCTACGTCCTCGGCAGTCTCCCCGAAATCCAACAACAACGGTGGCGCCCCCAAAACCTACACTCTTTCCGCCGCCATGTCGGCATCCTCGTCGCCGCTATCATGCTCTTCTGGGCCGCCAGCTATTGGCTTGACCAATATGAACTCAACTTCTCACCCCGCGGGGTCATCGTCGGCGCCAGCTACACCGACCAAGAAGCCTCCCTACCCGCTTTACGCATTCAAATGGGGCTCATGCTCACCATGGCCATTCTCGCCGTTGTCAACGCCTTCCGTTGGGAATGGAAAGTTCTAACCGCTGTTACCACGCTCTGGCTCGGCTCCATCGTCCTCCTCGGCACCGCCTACCCCGCCATCCTCCAACAATATAGCGTTGAACCCAATGAGTTCGACCGTGAACAACCTTTCATCAAATACAACATCGAATACACCCGCCTCGCCTTTGACCTCCATGATGTCGATATCCGTGACTTCGGCACTGTCGTCCCTATCAGTCAAAATGACCTCGATGAAAATCAAATTGTCCTCGATAATATTCGTCTCTGGGACTATCGCCCTCTCCAACAAACCTATTCCCAACTCCAAGGTTTGCGTACTTACTACCAATTTGGCGAGGTCGATATCGACCGTTACGTCATCGATGGCAAATTACGCCAAGTCATGCTCGGCGGCCGTGAACTTGATGAAGACAATCTCCCCGGCGATGCCTCTTGGGTCAACGAATACCTCGAATTCACCCATGGCTATGGTATCGTCATGAATCCTGTCAATCGCGTCACCACCCAAGGTCAACCTGAATTCTTTATCCAAGACCTCCCGCCACAAAGCCGTATCGATCTCCCTATCGACCGCCCTGAAATCTATTTCGGCGAACTGATGCGTCGTGAAGTGCTTGTCAATAGTGGCCTCGAAGAGTTCGACTACCCCAGCGGGAACGAGAACGTCTACAGTAACTATCAAGGCGAAGGGGGCATCCCCATTAGCAATATGTGGCGCCAAATGGCTTTCGCCTTCCGCGCCAATGATGTCAATATCATCCTCAGTGACTACATCGATAGCGAAACCCGCATCCTAATGCACCGTCAAATAGAAGAACGGGTCCAAGAAATCGCCCCCTTCCTCAACCTCGACCGTGACCCCTATCTCGTCGTCGCTGATGGCCGTCTCGTCTGGATTCTCGATGCCTATACCACCAGTCGCTACTTCCCTTACGCCAACCCCGCCCCTGGCCAACGCTTTAACTACATCCGTAACTCCGTCAAAATCACCGTTGATGCCTACGATGGTCACGTCCACTTCTACCTCGCCGACCCACATGACCCCATCATTCGCACTTATAATCAAGCCTTCCCCAATCTCTTGAAACCATTGAGCGCCATGCCGGCTACTATCCGCCAACATCTTCGCTATCCCGAAGACCTCTTCACCATCCAAGCCAATCAATATCTCAAATACCACATGACTGACCCCAAAGTTTTCTATAACGAAGAAGACCTTTGGGCCGTCTCCCGCGAAGTCTTCGGCTCGGCCGGTACCATCCAAGGCGGCGCCCAAGAACAACCCGTCGAACCCTACTACGTCATCTCCACCCTTCCCGGTGAAGAAGATCTTGAATTCCTCCTCATCCAACCCTTTACCCCTGTCAGCAAAAACAATATGGTCGCTTGGATTGCTGGCCGCAGTGATGGCGATAATTACGGCCAACTGGTCGTCTACGAATTATCTAAATCACAGCTTGTCTTTGGCCCCGCTCAAATCGAAGGCCGTATCAGCCAAGATTCTGAAATCTCCCAACGTCTCACCCTCTGGGACCAAGGTGGCTCTAACGTTATTCGCGGCAACCTCCTCGTTATCCCCCTCAATAACAGCTTCCTCTATGTCGAACCCCTCTACCTCCTTTCCTCCGATACCAGTGCTCTCCCCGAACTCAAACAAGTCATCGTCGCCAGTGACAACCGTCTCGTTATGCGTGAAACCCTCGGCGAAGCCCTCACCGCTCTCATGAGCGAAGACCCAGCTCCCGCCGTCGACTTCACCAACACCAACAATGACACCGATGACGATGGCGATGGCGATACCACCACCACACCCCCACTCCCCGTCAACGCCACTATCGAAGAGCTCATCCAATCCGCCAATGACCATTACGAAGCCGCCGTCGCCGCCCAACAACGGGGCGACTGGACCACCTACGGCCTCGAACTTGATGCCCTCGAACAAGACCTCCAACGCCTCGATCAACTCACCCAATAAAACACGAGAGGTAGGTCGATTTGTTAAATCGACCTACCTCCATAAACCCCCCGCCAATCCAATCCCAACCCCCCTAACACCAACCGCGCCACCCACCCCACCGGCATCAAACTCACATACACCCCCGCGGCCAACCACGGCCGCCCCCGCATCACCCCCGCTACCCTCGGCCCCACCCCATCATACACCCACCGCAACCACCCATGCGTCCGTGGCGATACCAGTCGCCACAATAACTCCAACCCCTTAATCTGCTGTAACTGCGCCGTCACCCAAAACCGCTTCCCCGCCACCGTCCACCGCGCCTCACGCCGCACCACCATCCCATGCCCCTCGGCCGCCGCCGTCACCACATAACAATCCGCCGGCGGCTCAACCGGCAACCGCGCATAAATCTCCAACATCTTGTACCACGCCTGCTGTAACGCTATCAAATACCCCACCCCCAACACCGCCGCTATCCCCCCCGACCACCACCCCTCACCCGCACTCAACTCCCGCCACGGCCACAACCGCCAAATCAACCACATCCCCACCCCAAAACACCAATACGGCCCCGCAATCCAATGCATCACCCCACCCAACAACAACGGCGAAAAAACAAGTGTTGCCAAATCAGGCCCTAAATAAGGGAAAATCACCACCAAGAGCGCCAATAAACCTAAAATTGGCAGCAACACAAATCCAATCTGCCGCCACCGCCCCTTAATACCCCCCACTCGTCGCCGTCCCAACCGATAAAATATCGGTCCCAAAAAAATGACACCAAGGAAAAT
>DATHYN010000451.1:0-3893 GCA_035459145.1 Anaerolineae bacterium
ACAAATCATCCCCTCTCCTCGCTCTACCAACTCCCCCCGATAATCCCATTGCACCTCCCCCCCCAAATCTAACTTATAAACCGTAACTTCCATCTACTCTTCAACCGCCAAATGCCGTTGCAACCCAATCAGATGCGCTTCTAACTCACCAAACGTCTCTTGCTGCTCTTCAATCCGCTCCTGTTGCGAACGGACAAAGCGACCAAATGGCGCTACCGTATCCTCAATCCGTTGGTTCCCGCGCCGCATCTCCCGATCAAACTGATAGGTCAAACTATCAACTAACCGTTGACGCAAATCGCTTAACTTCGCCGATAACTCTTCTTTCGCTTTGCGCCGTTGCCGTGGCAAAATAAACAAGCCCAGCAACAACGCCGCCCCACCCGCCACAATCCCAGTCACATCAATCCAAGCCACGCTAGCCGCCGCAGCCACCGCCACCCCAATCCCCATCCCCACACCCGCTATCCCTGTCTGCACCACCCCTTGCCGCGCCGCCGCCGCCAACTGCGCCGACTCCTTCGACCGATCATAACTCTCCACCACTTGCCGCGTCGATTTCGTCAACGAATCAACCAAACGTTGCCGATCATACGCCAACGTCCCCTCTTTCGGCCCCGATTGCCCCACAACCCGATTCGATGTCTCTTTACGCCGCTTCGATAAATGCTCGGCCACTGCCGTCCACTGCCGTAAATCCTGCTCCACCATCCAATCAATCAATTCCCCCACCCGACTCTCAATATCCTGACCAATCGTTCCCACCACTTTCGTTTCAAACGACTCCTTAATCTGCTCACTACGCATCAAATCAGGTATCCGCGCCAAACGCATCGTCTCATCTAAGAAATCAATCCCCCGCTTCTCCATCTCATACAACAAGTTCTCAATTTCCCCCAACCGTGCCTTGAAGTTCCGATCCATATCATCTTGATAAAACTTCATCTGGCTCTCAATATCTTCCAAAAGTTGACTATCTTCAGACAAACCGCCCAAATCCGCCTCAATCGTTTGCAACTGCTGCCGCGTCAACTTCATTCCCACCCCTAACGGATTCAATAACTTCAGCCGAAAACGTCCATCATCATCCAAAATTTGATGCACATACATCTCCACTTCCTCAAAACCACTCCCATCCCAATATTTTGGTTCCCCAGATTTAGCCATCTGCGCCTTCCGCGCCGATACCGCGAAAATCGTGGGATCATCATCCCCCAACAACGTCGCCGCCGATTGGCGCACAAAACCTACAATCTTAGCCTTATCTTCTTCTGTATCGACAATATCAATCTTGTTAATCACCAGCACAATCTTCTTGCCCCAATCCCGAATCCGCTCCAAGAAACTCCGCTCGCTCTCCGTAAACGGCCGATCCGCCGATGTCAAAAACAAAACCAAATCGCTCCGAGGCACAAACTCATTCGTCAACGCCTCATGCTCCCGCACAATCGCATTCGTCCCCGGCGTATCCACAATACTAATCCGCGATAAAAAGTCAACCGGCGCCGTCTGCACCCAGACCCCCTTCTCCCCTGGTGTCTGCGCAATCTGCTCCCCATACTTCAATAAATAAATATGCGCCGTCGTTGGCGTCACCCCTTCCGCCAATAACTGTTGCCCCAATAACGCATTAATAAAAGATGATTTACCAGCGTTAAACTCACCCACAATCACCAACAAAAATAGCTCATCTAATTGCTTAATCGAATCAGCCAATGCCGCCCGATCACTTTGCGGCGCTCCCGCCTCCGCTAGCGCATCACGTAAATCACCTAATGTGTCTCGTGTCCGTTTTAATAATGACTCTTGCTCCGCCGATAAAATATTATCCATACGTCAATCCTTAGCTTATTACTGTCCAATCTGTGAACATCTAATTTCTACCAGAAAAACGATGCACTTTACCACCATTAAGAAACATCCTTCCTTTATAAGTATATCACGCTCTCCTTAAAATGCGTCCCTTTCTCCCAATTCCCCTTAACCAAAACGCATCTCCTCCCTACTACGTATATCCCCCTGCCAACGTTGTATATCATCTACCTACCACCCCCGCAACCCGTCACTTTTGACAATTAACGCATCTTATGTTACAATAGTATCGTATGTTGCCAAAAATATCATTCCGAGCCAACCCTAAATAACCTGCACACAATCCTCACTCCCCCCTGCACACAATCCCCACCCAATATATAACCAATGCGTTTATCATAAACATTTATGGTGACATAACTGTGGCTCATACAACGCAATCTATGATAAGGAGGCTAATATGCCTAAGTTAAAAACATATAAAGCCGCTGCCAAGCGCTTTAAAATAACGAAAAATGGAAAAATCTTGCGTCGCAAAGCGGGAGGTACCCACTTGCGCCGCAAAAAATCGAAACGATCATTACAATCGTATAAAAAAGATCACCGAATTTCAAAATCGGACCGCCAACGGATCAAACGTCTCTTGGCCGCTCGACTATAATAAGCATTCGGGGAAGGAGAGTAAAAATTTATGCTTAACGAATTAAATTTACAAACAATATCAGAAAAACTTAATTCTGACTTAATACAAATTGAACAAGAACTCAATGGTGGCCAACCACACACTGGTCAATCAGCTGACACAAACTTAGATCGGGATGACCTTGCTTCTGCCTTCACCTCGCGCGAACGACGTGAAGCCCTTCGCTCTATGAAAGAAGAACAAGCCAAGAAAATCAAGCAAGCCCTACACCATATCGATAATGGCACCTATGGCGTCTGCCATCAATGTCAAAGCCCGATTAGATCAGGTCGCTTGGAAATCATTCCTTACGCCACACTTTGTATTAATTGCCAAGCAAAACAAGATAAGCTGAACTAAATCAACCCCTTATCACAAAAGGTTGGTGACCTATACCACACGCATCAGCACCAACCTTTTGTCATAACTAAAATACAAGGAGTTTTATAAATGAAGGAACCCCACACCTATACACAGGGGGAGTGGATTGTTCATTCACAATATGGCATCGGCCAAATCAAAGGCACCGATACCAAACGTATCAGTGGTGAGCCCACTGACTATTTCCGTATCGAAGCCGAAGATAGCACCACATTTTGGGTGCCGGTTGACCAAATGGACCACGATAAAATCCGGCCATTATCAACACAAACCGACATTCAGCAAGTCATCAACACCTTGCAAAATCCACCCAAAAAGATGTCATCTAATTATAAAACACGCCAAAGTCGCATCCGGACGACCCGCCTCCGCAATACGCCCGAAGCAATTGCCAAGCTCGTCCGAGACCTGTGGGGCCATCGCCGCCGCAAAGGTGGGCTCAATATTACCGAACGGCGCGCTTTCCGCACCTTCAAAAAACGATTAGTCCGTGAATGGTCAATTGTTGTTGGTAAAAATAGCGAAACCATCGCCACCAAACTCAACAACATCCTCAACAACCAATGGGCCTCGGCCGACTAAATCGTAACGAAAATATTCGTTAAATCATAAAGCGACTGATGGGCAAGTAATTCTTGCCCACCAGTCGCTTTATGCATTTAAACCGATTAAACCCCCATCAGGGCATCATCATTAACCGCAAACCAATTAACACCAACGCCGCACTCCCCACCATCTCCCCGGTAATCGGCTCCCCAAAAAACAAAAAGGCCAACACCGCCGTCCACACCGGTACCCAACTATACACCACCCCCGACGTCCGTGTCGGCCCCACACGCGGCACACTCAAATTGTACAACAAATACCCAATCCCCGACGCCCCAATCCCCATATAAAACACCGCCAACCACCCCCGCCAACTCATCCCCTCCACTTGCGCCACATACCCTTCCGGCCACGCTATAAACAACAACAAAAAAGCCCCCATCACCGCCGCATAAAACGTCAATACCACCCC
>DATHYN010000452.1:0-4742 GCA_035459145.1 Anaerolineae bacterium
CAAAAAAATCCCCCCAATCCCCAAAATCCGCGTCAAAATCTCCAAACCTTCCTCCAACCACAACCTCCCCTCCAACCACACAACCAAAAAATCCGCGTCAAAATCCCCACCCCCAGCCCCTCTCCCACCACAATACTTGCCCATCCCCCCATCCCCCACTATACTTAAAGCATCAAAATTAAAAGCAGTGTAAACCCAGCCCACCACCCATCCCCCTCGGCCACAGTTTACCCCTAAAAATCCCACTAAAAAGAGATTAAAACCATGTCTAATCCCACCAAATTTACCAAAATCCTCATCGCCAACCGTGGCGAAATCGCCCGCCGCCTCTGCGCCGCCTGCCGCCAACTCAATATCCCCTCCGTCGCCATCTACTCCGAAGCCGACGCCGACGCCGCCTGGCTCGACCTCGCCGACGAAGCCTTCCCCCTCCCCGGCGTCACCGCCACCGAATCCTACCTCAACCAAGACGCCATCTTCGCCATCGCCCAACAAGCCGGCGCCAACGCCATCCACCCCGGCTACGGCTTCCTCAGCGAAAACGCCAACTTCGCCGCCGCCTGCGCCGACCACAACATCACCTTCATCGGCCCCTCCCCCGCCGCCATGAACAGCATGGGCAGCAAAGCCACCGCCCGCGCCATCGCCCAAGAAGCCGGCGTCCCCATCGTCCCCGGCCTCGATGGCGCCGGCCACGATGACCAAACCCTCAAACAAGCCGCCGACGACATCGGCTACCCCGTCCTCATCAAAGCCAGCGCCGGCGGCGGCGGCAAAGGCATGCGCGTCGTCAATAACAGCGACGACTTCGCCGACGCCCTCCAAGCCGCCCGTAGCGAAGCCCAAAACTCCTTCGGCGACGCCCACGTCATCATCGAAAAATATTTTACCGCCGTCCACCACGTCGAAATCCAAATCCTCGCCGACCATCACGGCACCACCCTCCACCTCTTCGAACGGGAATGCTCCCTCCAACGCCGCCACCAAAAAATCGTCGAAGAAAGCCCCGCCCCCATCCTCCCCAATGATGACGTCCGCCAAGCCATGGCCCAAGCCGCCGTCAGCCTCGCCCAACAAGTCGGCTACGTCAGCGCCGGCACCGTCGAATTCATCGCCACCCCCGCAGGCGACTTCTATTTCCTCGAAATGAACACCCGCCTCCAAGTCGAACACCCCGTCACCGAACTCACCACCGGCCTCGATATCGCCACCTGGCAAATCCGCATCGCCGCCGGCGAACCTCTCCCCTACACCCAAGCCGACATCCAACAACGCGGCCACGCCATCGAATGCCGCCTCTACGCCGAAGACCCCGCCAACATGTTCCTCCCCTCCATCGGTGACATCGTCTACTACAAACCCGCCCACGGCCCCAACATCCGCATGGACGACGGCATCGCCACCGGCTCCGCCGTCACCCCCTACTACGACCCCATGCTCGCCAAACTCGTCACCTGGGGCGCCACCCGCGACGAAGCCATTAACAAAATGCGCCAAGCTCTACGACAAACGGCCGTTGTCGGCGTCACCACCAACATCCCCTACCTCCTCGACATCTTTGACCAACCCGAATTCCTCGCCGGCCGCACCAGCACCAACTACCTCGCCGAAAAAATGCCCGATTGGCAGCCCGCCCCAGAAGCCTCTGCTGAAGATTGGCTCGCCGCCGCCGCCTGGGAAATCCTCCGCCGCGATACCAGCGGCGCCACCACCACCACCACCACCGCCCCCTACGCCGACCCCGACCCCTGGAACATCGCCAACGGCTGGCGCAATGTCTAATTCCCAACCCGTCACCATCATCACCGGCGCCTCGGCCGGCATCGGCCTCGCCACCGCCCACCGCCTCGCCGCCGATGGCCACAACCTCCTCCTCACCGCCCGCCGCCAACAACGCCTCACCAACCTCCTCGCCGACCTCAAATCCACCCCCGGCCACCACACCATCCTCGCCGGTGACATCGGTGACGAAACCTTCTGCCAACAACTCATCAACCACACCCTCACCACCTACGGCCACCTCGACATCCTCATCAACAACGCCGGCGTCGGCCACCGCTCCCACCTCGCTAACCTCGCCCCCGCCGACGCCCGCCACCTCCTCAACACCAACCTCCTCGGCCCCCTCTACCTCTGCCACTTCGCCATCCCCCACCTCCAACAACGCCCCCGCCCCCAAATTATCAACATCTCTTCCATTATTAGCCAGAGACCGATGCCGAACGGCGCTTTTTACACCGCTAGCAAAACCGCCCTTAACCACCTCAGCCGCGGCCTCCGTATCGAACTCGCTCACACCAACATCTGCGTCACTACCGTCTACCCCGGCCTCACCGCCACCGAATTCCACACCGCCACCCTCAGCGCCACCAACAACAACCCCCGTATGAAATACCGCACCCCCGCCAGCCGCGTCGCCCACAAAATCGCCCTCGCCATCCGTTACCAACAACAAGAAGTCTACATCACCCCCTTCGATTGGCTCTTCACCCACCTCAACCGCCTCTTCCCCCGCACCCTCGACTTCGTCTTTCGCTATTACACCCCATGAACATTCGCCAAGCCCTCCACCAAGCCAGCCAAAGCTTAACCCAATCCCCCTCACCCACCCTCGATGCCCGCCTCCTCCTCCAACACCTCCTCGGCGTCAACCACGCCCACCTCATCGCCCACGACACCGATCCCCTCCCCCCACACATCGAACAACAATACCAACACCTCCTCAGCCAAGCCCAACAACAAATCCCCATCCCCTACCTCATCGGCCACGCCCCCTTCTACGGCCGTGACTTCCACGTCTCCCCCGCCGTCCTCATCCCCCGCCCCGAAACCGAAGAACTCATCACCCTCACCGCCCGCTGGCTCAAACAATACCCCCACCTCCACCAACCACACATCGTCGATGTCGGTACCGGCTCCGGCTGCATCCCCGTCACCCTCGCCGCCGAGTTCCCCCACCTCCACCTCACCGCCATCGACATCTCCCCCGATGCCTTAGCCCTCGCCCAACGCAACGCGGCCCGCCACCAATGCACCCACCGCATCACCTTCCACCACGGTGATCTACTCACCCCCCTCACCCAACCCGCCGACCTCATTATCGCCAATCTCCCCTACGTTACTGACCAAGAGTGGACGCAATTAGATGATGGGGTAAAATTGTATGAACCCGCTTTGGCTCTCAAAGGTGGTCACGACGGACTCGACTTAATCCGCCGCCTACTCACCCAAGCACCTAAACACCTCACCTCCCACGGCTCCATCTTTCTTGAAATCGGCTGGCAACAAGGACAAAATGCCTTGAAATTAGCCCAAACCCATTTCCCACCACCTTACCAAACACAACTTTTAACCGACTTCGCCACCAATGACCGTTTTATTACCATCACGCCCGCC
This sequence comes from Anaerolineae bacterium, assembly GCA_035459145.1. Classification (GTDB taxonomy): domain Bacteria; phylum Chloroflexota; class Anaerolineae; order Promineifilales; family Promineifilaceae; genus DATHYN01. The sequence continues at coordinate 3,397 of DATHYN010000452.1, forward strand.
ACACCATCATAAACCCATCCCCAACCAACGTTTCAACCATCCCTCCCAATTAAACCAACATCATTTACATTAAAAACGGCCCTTCCCACCTGTGTCGGAATCAATTTATTAATCATTTATTCTAAGCTTGCTTTAAGCAATCAACCTATAACAAACCATGAACACAAACCTTCTTTCCACAACCAATCCCAACGCCATCACTATCGCCGCCCAACAACTCAAAAACGGCCACCCCATCATCTTCCCCACCGATACCGTCTATGGCATCGGCGTCCTCGCGACCAGCACCACCGCCGTTCAACAACTCTACACCATCAAAGCCCGCGACCTCGACAAAGGTATCCCCCTCCTCATCGCCGATATCGACACCCTCGACGAAATCGCTCATTCCATCCCCGAATCGGCCCAAATTCTCATCGAAAACTTCTGGCCCGGCCCCCTCACCCTCATCGTCCCCAAACAAGCCCACCTCCCTTCCAACCTAACCCCCAACAATGCCGTCGCCGTGCGCATCCCTGACCATGATGTCAGTCGCCAAATCATCCGCGCCGCCGGTGGCGTCGTCGCCACCACCAGCGCTAATCTCAGCGGCCATCCCCCCGCCCTCACCGCCCAAGACGCCCTCGGCCCCTTCACCGGCCGCGTCGCCGCCATCATCGATGACGGCCCTTCCCCCCAAACCGCCGCCTCAACCATTATCGATTGCACCCAACACCCCCCACGTCTCCTTCGCCCCGGCCCCATCCCCCTCACCGATCTCCCCCTTGATATCATCACCTAATAAGGAAGTATCATCACTCTATGCAAGATTTACTCATTCCGATTATTTTTACCGTGGCCGCCATCGTCGTTAATCTCATCGCCTATCGTGGGATTAGACGCGGTGGGGCCCGTATCTATACCCTCGAAAGGGAAATTTTATTACGCCAAGCTGTCATCACCATGTTTGCCGCTGCCCTCCTCTACATCGGGGCCATCGTCCTCCTCGTCGTCGAAATTCAAGAACTAACCGCCATCGAAGAGGAACAAAATACCGTCATCGTCGCCCCCACCCCCACCACCATCGCCACCATCATCAGCGTCCCCCCCACCACCACCCCCACCCCCACCATCGACCCCAACATCCCCACCATCACCCCCACCCCCGTCCTCCGTCGCGCCCTCGTCGATGGCACCGGTGGCAACGGTCTCTACCTACGTATCGAACCCAATGATGACATCATCCGCACCCTCGCCGATGGGGCCTTCGTCACCCTCCTCGACGAACCCCCACGAGCCGGTAACGGCTTCAACTGGGTCAAAGTCCGTACCATCGATGGCGAAGAAGGTTGGGTCGCTGATACCTT
>DATHYN010000453.1:0-4658 GCA_035459145.1 Anaerolineae bacterium
CCCCCAACACCTATCTCCGCGTCTTTATCAATGAAGAAATCACAGGCCCTGACAACACCCCCCTAGCTAACAATAAAATCGAATTCCGCACCGCCTCAGCCTTGTACGCCCACCTCACCACTAATACCCCTCCCACAAATCTACAACCATCCTTCAATATTCGTTTCACCGTCGACATGGATAAATCATCCGTCAGCCGTGCCCTTTCCCTCGATCCCCCTCTCGATTACACCACTGCATGGGACGACAAAAACCTTACCCTCCGCCTCACACAACCGCTCCAACCCACCGATAAATTTACTATCACCATCAACAACACCGCCCACAGCCTCAACAACATACCACTCTATCAACCCCTTAACCACCAACACCAAACCACCCCTCTACTCGACCCCCTCACCATCAGACAAAAAAACAACAAAACCTACATCATCCTCGATTTCAACTATCCCGTTCAACCAGCGAGTGTGGATAAAGCCTTACAACTCTCCCCCCACCACCTCTACGAAACCAGCTGGCCCAACCCTCAAAAAGCCATTCTGACCCTATCAGAAAATCTAGCCATAAACCAACAATATCACCTCAACTTCAATACCAAAATCAATCTACTAACTGGCCCCCCCCATCAACCACGCCCCATCACCTTCAACACCCCTCCGCCTAAACTCATTACCAACCACACACCATTCCACCCCCTCATCATCGAATTCCCCTACTCAGTTAACCCCCACAACAACTTCCCCAAAATCGCCGTTTTTCCCGAAACCGATTACACCTTATCCTGGAACGACAACAATACCCAGCTGATCATCACCCCCGACACCTACTTTCCCCCACTAACCGATCACGCCATCTACCTCTATGACCATCTCTACAATCAAAACAACCAACCTATCTTCCACAACTTTTGGCATGAACTATTTGCCACTGAATCATTTCCTGACCTAGGCACTTTTGGTGATGGCCTTCAATTACAAATCATAAATAGCGAACTGCCCCGTACCATCCCTGTTTTTCTTAACAAAGACGTCCGTACCATCGCTAATTTCCGTCTTTATCAAACAGATATCGACACCATCCTAGACCAATACCTAAATGATAATCTCGCCCTCAATAAATTAACCACTTTTGACACCAGTGATTTACCCCTTGTTACCCAATGGCAACACACCAATTTTACCGCCAACCAATTTGATCCGGCACTTCCCCAAATCCCCACTAATATTCCCCCCGGTACCTACCTCCTTGAAATGGGCATTAATGATGATACCACCGCTCAACTTTTCCTTATTTTAACCCCCCTCGGCCTCCACATCGAACAAAACAACAACACCTACCACATCTGGACCGCCCAACTCACCACCACCCAAACCACCACCCCCACCCAACTCACCTTCTACGACACCAACAACACCATCATCCACCAAACCACCACCAATGACCACGCCATTTACACCTACACCCCACCCGCCACGGCCACCCTCCCCATCCACATCCTCGCCCAACGCGACCAACAATTCGCCTTTACTACCATCAACGCCGCTTGGGAACCCCACCCCCATAGAAACCAAAACCTAGCCGCCATCACCTCTCCCCCCTACCCCCGCCACACCCTCTACACCATCACCGATAAACCCAGTTACCAAGCCGGCGATACACTCCATTTCAAAACCATCGCCCGCCAACTCACCACCACCCAAACCAATAACCTCCCCCTCGGCACCCCCATCCTTACCCAACTCACCCACCACGAAAATAACGAGCCTATCACCCAAATCACCACCTCGCTCAATGATTATGGTGCCACCGCCGCCAGCATCAACCTCCCCCCCACCCTAACCCACGGCCTCTACCAACTCCATACCACCCTCAACAACCAAACCTTCACCCATCAATTCACCATCTCCCCCCCACCAACCCCCTACATCATCGACATCATCCCCTCCCAACCCTACTACGTCCAAAACGAAACCATCCGCTTAAATATTCATGCCTACCACCAACACCAAACCACCCCCCTCAACAACCAAAAAGCAGAAATTCACATCTACAACACCACCAACACCGACAAATATACCACCCTACACGCCTATCCCAACACCGCCTATCGCCCCAGCTACGACTACGAAAACGAACACACCTTTTCCGCCACTGGACAAATCACCGTTGAATTCACCGCTAACATAGGCTATCCCGCCGTCAACACCCCCCAAACCAATCAACTCCTCAACGAACTCCTCATCGTAGTCAACACCACCGACGAAGACGGTCACCCCATCTCCGCCTCACGCCGCCTCACAATCTATGAAACCCACGCCACCATAACCATGGACACCCACGGCCGCCTCCATGCCGCCAACCAATCCCACCCCGTGGATCTCACCCTCCTCGGCAACGATCATCAACCACACCCCAATACACCCGTCAAAATAACCCTCGCCACCGTTACCCCAGACAACCAACAACAAGACACCACCATTTACGGCACAACCGATCATAACGGCCAAGCCACTCTCAACATCCCCCCCCTACCACCCGGTGAATACAAATTAAAAGCCAACACTGCTGATAGCTCCTTTAGCAGTATCACCAACGATTTCATCATTCTCACCACTGACACCAATGACGATTGGCACACCTTTCACGCTTACAGCAACCTATACATCACCCCTGAAAAAAACAGCTACTTCGCTGGGCAAACAGCCCGCCTTTTCATCCAAACACAACATACCGGCCCCGCACTTCTCACCCTCAGTAACGACAAAATAACCGCCAGCCAAATCGTCTCCCTCACCGCCCCCTTCACCATCCTAAACCTTCCCATCACCCAACAACACACCCCCAATCTCTACCTATCTCTCACCCAACTACAACCTAATTTCGACCAACAAAATACCGTTGTTAGAAATCTACGCACCGAAGCCAATGCCTACTATGCCACCGCCATCATCAACCTAGATGTCCCCCCGCATCATCAACAACTCACCCTGTCCATACGCCCCGATCAAACCGATTATCAAGCCGGCCAACCCGTCACCCTCACCCTCCAAGTCAACAACACCCTCGGCCAACCCGTTGCCACTGAAATCACCCTAGCCATCAATCCCCAAACCCTTTTAACCACACCCCCGAACCCACCACCCTTCACCCCCACCTTCTACCCCCCCAGCTTCTACGGAATCACCCAACACAACAACTACGCCCTCGGCCGCCACAACTGGAATGACCACAGCTCCGCCTACGGCCCCGGCCCCACCCCGCAACCCATCACCCACCTCAACTACCCCACCACCCTCCCCTCCTTCTGGTACCCCTCCCTCCGCACCAACGCCCTCGGCCAAGCCCAAATCACCCTCACCTGGCCCGAAACCCCCACCACCTGGCTCCTCTCCGCCCACGCCTTCACCACCGATACCCAAATCGGCACCACCACCCTCACCCTCACCACCCAATAAAGCTATGATAATCACACAAAGCCCTACATAACCTGAACCCGATAATTCATCCCCTCCAAAGGTCATTTCGAGCGCAGTGACAGCCCGCTCTACCCCACCAACACCGCCCTCTCCAAAGGTCATTTCAAAACGTCATTTCGAGCGCAGTGACAGCCCTCCCTACCATACCAACACCTTCCTCCAGACCAAAGGGCCGAACGAAGTCGAGAAATCTGCTCTACCAATACCCAAATAGAGCCGACATGGGCACTTTAGGGCTTACCTACAGCTCAATTAGGACTGTCATACCTACGCAGGCAGGTATCCACGCCTAAACTCACCTTCAATTCAATCTCGTTCTCCGCAAATCACACGCCCTCTTACTTTTTTACCCATGCCGCTCTTTATTCCAAAACTCCCCCCACGCTCTTAAATAATTTGAACTACTCCACTTCTTCTCACAACCAATCCCCGCTACAAGCTCAATCCCCGCTTTTTCACACATATCCCATTCAGGAATATTTGTATGATCCGTGCGGTCCCCCCCTTTGGTAAACACATGCGGCCGAAGCCACTCTAATGCTTCGACCACAGTTGCATCATTCTCAATTTCAAAAGGAATCACAAAATCCACTGGCCGAATACTGGCAACAACTTGGCATCGTGTTTGTAAATCCATAAAAGGCTTTCCCTTTTTGTTGACAAGAAAATTATCTCCATTCACAATCACCACTAACGTGTCTCCAAACTTCTTTGACTCAATAAAACAACTTATATGACCTGGATGGATAGGATCAAAGCCACCTGATGTCGCCACAATCTTCCCTAATGTTGGTCGCAACATTTCAAGCTTTGTGAAATCAACAATATTATTATAATATTTCATGCCTCGTTTATCCTTTTATTACCAGTAATACATCTACTCTAGCAGAATCTTTTGACCCATGTCAACCAGATTCGTCAGGTCCTGTTAAGGGAAAATCATGCTTCAATCTTTTTTCTACAGTCATTTTTCCTTGCCCTATAGCTAAAATCATTTATTTTACCAATCTTCCCTTCCGATGTCGTCAAAACGTCCTGACAACAGGGCAATCGCATACTCATTCTAACTATCAAATCCCCACCTCGAAAAACCCTTCCCGACCGGAGTTTGCCCGCTTTTTGACTAACCAATACATTCCAAGTCACAAAAAGGGCAAACGGAGTGGAGGGATCTAAGAGTAT
>DATHYN010000454.1:0-4029 GCA_035459145.1 Anaerolineae bacterium
TCAACCCTCTACTACCCCACCCCCGCCACCCTCGCCATCCACCCCCAACCCAACCAAAACTTTATCCTCACCACCACCACCACCCCTGCCCAAACCATCCGCCAATTCATCACCCACACTCTCCACGCCCTCACCCAATCACCAATCGCTTACCCCAACCCCATCTACCTCCACTACCAAACCACCCCCACCCAACTCTTCCTTTTCATCTCCTTCAACCACGCCCTCATCGATGGCCTCGAAATGGTCAGCTTCCTCAACCAATTCCTCCACACCACCGCCCACCACAACATCTACCTCACCCACCATCCCCCCCTGTCCCCTCTCCAACACAACCACCACACCTACTACACCACCGATCTCACCATCCCCGATAACACCCCACCCGCCGACCAATACCACCGCATCGTCTACCAACTCGCCCATCAACATCAAGCCCGCCAAATCAACCAACTCACCGCCCTCCGCCTCCCCCACCACAAAGTTACCCTCACCCCCGTCCGCTACCGCCCCGCCTGGCCCGACTTCCGCCGTCACAATCATCATCAACTCAACATCAGCAAACAAACCCGCAACCGCTACACCCGCTACTTCGACACCTACCATCACGCCCCCCACCTTTCAGCCGCCCTCTACAGCCTCCTCACCCACCCCCACCTCAGCCGCTACCGCCCCCACGTCCTCGGCCACCTCCAAATCTCCGCCGTCTTCATGCCCACCACCCAATACATCCTCTTCCCCTTCGCCCACACCTACCAACCACACGCCATCGCCCTCTGCCAACGCCCCCAACCCCACACCAACACCCTCCGCATCGCCGGCGTCATCTACCAACCATAACCCCCTCCCTCTCTCCTGACCTCGAAGCTTTCCTAACCATTCCCTTCCAACCCACAACACATCACTAAAAAGCTGCGAGGTCTCCTTTCTCCGCCCCACCCTCTCCCGCCTCTCCCCTCCCTTGCGCCAGCCCATCGTAACGGCGAGGCATCGCGCGCCTAACGCTCTTAAAAACTTCTTGCCTTCTCTCGCGCGATGCCTCGCTCCCATCAGCTCCCTCTCTACCCAACCCTCCCCCGCCGCCACCACTTCTCCACCTCAATCAACCCCAGCATCACCACACCCAAACCAACACAAACCCCTAAATCAACCAACCCCAATGGCACAATCTCAAAAAACGGCCCGAAAAACGGTATGTACAACACCATTAACTGCAATACCACCGTCAACACAGCCAACCCCAACAACGTCATATTAGAAAACAATCCCAACTCCCACAACGACGTCCGCGTTGACCGCGATGCCAACGCCTGACCAATCTGCATAAAAGCCAACGCTGTAAAAATCATCGTCTGCCAACGCACATCACCACTCTCTCCCGCATCAAAATAAAACCACCCCACCCCCAATCCAACCAACCCAATCACCGCCCCCACCCACAACATATGCCCCACTAACCCATCACTAAACAAACTTTCGTCCGGCTGACGCGGCGGCCGTTGCATCGTATTCGGTTCCGATGGCTCCATACCCAACCCCAAACCAAGTAATCCATCCGTCAATAAATTCAACCACAACAACTGCAACGGCAACAACGCCACATTAATCCCTATCACCGGTGCCAACAACATCACCAACACCTTGCCGATATTACCCGCTATCGAAAACTTCACAAACCGACGAATATTCTCATAAATCGTCCGCCCCTCCTCCACCGCCGCCACAATCGTCGCAAAATTATCATCCATCAGCACCATCTCCGATGCCTCTTTCGTCACATCCGTCCCCGCAATCCCCATCGCAATCCCAATGTCCGACTTGCGCAACGCCGGCGAATCATTGACCCCATCCCCCGTCATCGCCACCACCTGCCCATGTGCCTGCAACGCCTCTACAATCCGCAACTTATGCTCCGGCGTCACCCGCGCATAAACCGATACCTCCGTTACAATCTCTCGCAACTCCTCCGGACTCATCCGGCTCAAATCCTGCCCCGTCTTCACCCGCATATTATCACTAATACCTAAATCATGGGCAATAAACCGTGCCGTCAACGGATGATCCCCCGTAATCATAATCGGCCGAATCCCCGCCCGCTTACACACCGCTACCGCATCCTTCACTTCTGGCCGTGGCGGATCAATCATCCCCGACAAACCAATAAAAATTAAATCATCCTCCACCGCCTCGGCCGTCCCCTGCCACCGCATCGCCAACCCCAACACCCGCATCCCATCCTGCGCCATCCGCGTATTCGCCTTATCAATCCGCGTCGTCCACGACTCATCCAATGGCACCGCCTCCCCATGCAACCAAATCTGCTTGCATAACGGCAATAAACCATCTACCGCCCCCTTCGTAAACGCCACAAACGACGTCGTCCGACTCTGCAACAACCGCAACGTCGCCGGCAAAACATCCCCCTCGGCCGGCAACTTATGCACCGTCGTCATCCGCTTCCGATCAGAATCAAACGGCAACTCACCCACCCGTGGCAAAATCTTAGCTAACTCATCCTTATGCAAAGCCACCTGCGACGCCGCCACCAACAACGCCCCCTCCGTCGGATCCCCCAACGCCAAATAACGCCCCGTCGTCGGATCCGGCTGTAACGATGCATCATTACACAACGCCCCCGCCACCAACGTCAACCCAATCTCCGCCGGCTGACTCGCCATAAACGTCGGCTTTTCCTCCGTCGCATGAAACGCCAACGGCGCATCATCCGCTGTCCCTTGCAAATTCAAATAATGCCCCGCCACATCAATCACCGTCACCGTCATCCGATTCTCCGTCAACGTCCCCGTCTTATCCGAACAAATCGTCGTCACCGCTCCCAACGTCTCCACCGCTGGCAATTTCCGAATTAACGCCCGCCGCCGCAACATCTTTTGCGACCCCAACGCCAACGTTAAGGTCACCACCGCTGGCAAACCCTCTGGCACCACCGCAATCGCCACCGATACCGCCGTTAAAAACATATCCGCCAACGCCTCCCCCCGCAACAACCCAATAATCATGACCAAAATCGCTACCGCAATCCCCCCACCCGCTAACTGCTTCCCCACCAAATCCAACCGTTGTTGTAACGGCGTCATCCCCGTTTCCACCGATTGCAACAATGACGCAATCTTGCCTAGCTCCGTATCCATACCTGTCCCCACCACCATCGCTTCCCCTCGGCCATACGTCACCACCGTCCCCATATACGCCATATTACGCCGATCCCCCAACGGCATATCCGCCGCCCCCAACCGCTCCCCCTCTTTCTCTACCGCCTCCGACTCCCCCGTCAACGCCGCCTCCTGAATCCGCAAATTGGCGCTCTCCATAATCCGTAAATCAGCCGGAATCGCATTCCCCGCCTCCAACAACACCACATCCCCCGGCACCAACTCTTTCGCCGATACCTCTACTAATCTACCGCCCCGCCGCACCCGCACCACCGGCACCGCCAACTTCTTCAACGCCACAATCGCCCGCTCCGCCCGATACTCCTGAATAAAGCCTAACAAAGCAAACAAAATCACAATCGCCAAAATCGCAATCGTCTCCGTCACCTTGCCTAAAAAACCAGATACAACCCCCGCCGTAATCAAAATCAATACCATCGTATTGGCAAACTGCGCCCACAAAATCCGCCACGGCGATACCCCACCCCGCTCTTCTAACTCATTAAACCCATGCTTTTGCCGCTTCTGCGTCACTTCCTCTGCCGATAACCCCTCCGCCACCGAACTCTCTAACAGATCCGAAACCTCATCACGACTCATCGTATGCCAAATATTCGCCATCATCCTATCCTTTTTTCACTCAAACACAAATTTAATATCTTCTATACATATCTATTGTAACATAACTATTCACCATCCCCGCAATAACATGGCATCATGCGCCCATCGTACCAGCGTGGCCTACCGCCCCCACACCTCCGCCGCCGCCAACACATCCTTCAACACCGGCTTCCGCTTAAAATGCAACACCCCACCCGTACTGACGCCCGCGGAGGGCGCGGCCGCCGCCGGCGGG
>DATHYN010000455.1:0-6777 GCA_035459145.1 Anaerolineae bacterium
AACGCCCCCTCTTCCCCTAAAATCTCATCGATTTCGGCCGCGCTCCACACATAAAACTTCCCTTCCTCCCCTTCACTATCCGCATCCAAACTACTATAAAAGCCCCCCTCCGCTTCCCGCATCTCCTTAATCGCCCAATCCAAACTCTCCTCCGCTATCCGCCGATACAACGGCCGCCCCGTCACCATAAACGCCCGCACATAAAGCCGACTCAACAACCCATTGTCATATAACATCTTCTCAAAATGGGGCACCAACCATTGCCCATCCACCGAATAACGGGCAAACCCACCCCCTACCTGGTCATACATCCCCCCGTAAGCCATCTTCTCCAATGTAAACTCAACCGCATGCAATATCTCCTCATCCCCCGTCCGCTGATACTCTTGCAATAAAAAGGTCAACAACATCGACGGCGGAAACTTTGGCGCACTCCCAAAACCACCATCAACCCGATCAAAATCAACCAGCGCCTGTTGTGCCGCTCGGCCCATACTCGCCGCCGTCACCACTTCCCCCTTCCCCTCCAACGCCACATGACGCTGAATATGCTGACTAATCCCCTTCGCTTGCTTCACCACATTCCCCCGATCCTGCCCCCACACATCCTTCAACCGCAACAAAACCTGCGAAAAACTCGGCATCCCATACCGTGGCACCCGTGGATAATACGTCCCGCCAAAAAATGGCTCCCCGTCCGGCGTCATCGCCACCGTCATCGGCCACCCCCCTTGCCCCGTCATCGCCACCACCGCATCCATATAAATCCGATCAATATCCGGCCGCTCCTCCCGATCAACCTTAATATTAACAAAATATTTATTCATAATCGCCGCCGTCGCCGCATCTTCAAACGACTCATGCGCCATCACATGGCACCAATGACAAGCCGCATACCCCACGCTCAACAAAATCGGTTTATCCTCCGCCTTCGCTTTCGCCAACGCCTCCTCCCCCCACGGATACCAATCAACCGGATTATCCGCATGTTGCAATAAATAAGGACTCGTTTCCTGTGCCAATCGATTACTCATCATCTCTCCTTAATATAGTACGCACCCACTTAACATCTTAAATCACGCTCCCACTCCGATAACTCTAAGCACACTGTAACATATCAATAATCTAGAACAGTGTCATTCCCGCGCACGCGGGAATCCACTTATAATCTAACAGCATGAGGGACTTCCCACCCTAGATCATTTCGGTTATACGCTACTAAGTGTACTCAAAACCAACCATAAATGCTACCACCCCTCATCCAAAGCCTACACCCATTCATAAGAGCACCCCCACAAAGTCATCTTGAGCGTAGTGACAGCCTGTTCTACAGCTGCTCAAACCTCCCCACAGAAACAAAGGCCGAACGAAGTCGAAAGATCTGCCACAGCCGCCCACTTACCCATACAAAACAACGGCCCCCTAGCACAGTTGTGAAATTCATCACAAAATTGACATCCCCCTTAAATTAGGTATCATCCCTTAAGATGCAGTAGATGTTTCTGTTCACTTTTTTCATAATTTATAGCAACTTAACTGGCGAACAACATATGTCCACAACACCCACTAAAAGCAGTAACAAACGCGGCCTTTTACCCAGCTTTTCACTATCAACCAAGCTGATTATCGCTTTTTTGATTGTGGCTCTCATCCCCTTAACAGTTATGGCCTATTTGAACAGTGTCAGTACGCGTGAAGCGCTCACCAACGCCGCTAATGAAAAACTGCTCGCCGCCGCCAGTCAAACCGCTACCATTGTCGATAGTTTCATCGATACTAACTTAGATGCAGTCGATGTTCAATCTCAACTCCCCCTTTTTACTGAATTTTTAGCCCTTTCACCCGAAGAACAAGCCGACCCCGACAACCTCGAAGAACTGGTTGAACTCCTAACCGCCCTCAAAAACCGCGCCAACCGCAACTTTTCACGTAACACTGGCAATACCTCCGAAAACATTCTCGATAGCTACATCTTCATCCAAAATTATACGCTTATCAATCTCGATGGCATCGTCGTCGCCGATACCACTGCACGCAATATCGGTACCGACCGCTCTGAATCGGCCTACTTTCAAAGCACCATAGCCCGCAATGTCCCTTATGTCTCTCCCATCCTTTTTGCCACTGGCACCAATTTACCCAGCATCTACTTTGCCGCCCGCATTTCAGATCCTGCTGTCGGTGTTTTGGTCATGGAATACAACCCTATCGGCCTCCAAGAGCTAATCAAGCAAAGTAATGGTCTCGCTGGTGAAGCCTCTTACCCCGTCCTTTTCGATGAAAACAACATGTTCCTCGGCCACGGCGAAGAAGACGAAGCTATCTTCAAACTATTCGAAATCCCTGAGCAAGCCACTCTCCGCCTCCTCCAAAATGCCCAACGTCTCCCCACTCGCCCCCTCGACCGCTTCACCCTCCCCAATCCCGACTGGGTACAAGGATTAAGTACCAATTCCCCCTACTTTACTGTCACCGATACCCAACTTAACGATAAAATCAATCAAGTCGCCGTCACCGAACTCAACAACCTCGATTGGCGCGTCGCCTTTGTCCAACCGCAAGAAGTCTTTTTAGCCGCTTCTGTCGCCCAAAACCGTGCCAATCTCGTTTCCGCCCTGATTATCGCTGTCTTGGTAGCTATCTCCGCCATCGGCGTCGCCCGGCTCCTCGCCCGTCCTATTACCAGATTAACGGCCGTTGCCACCCAAGTCACCGCTGGCAACCTCGACGCCCGCGCCGATGTCAACAGCGACGATGAAATCGGTACCCTCGCTCACGCCTTTAATACCATGACCGCCCAACTTCGCGAAATTATCGATAGTCTCGAAGAACAGGTCCAAGCCCGTACCGCCCGCCTAGAAACGGTCGCCACCCTCAGCGAACGGCTAAACGCTATCCTCGATATCAATCAACTTCTCGCTGAACTGGTGAATCAAGTCAAAGATAATTTTGGCTACTACCATGTCCATATCTATCTAGTTGACCAACATGGTGAAAATCTGGTGGTGGCCGAGGGAACCGGTGCCGCCGGCGCTACCATGAAAGCCCAAGGGCATAGTATCCCCATCCATGCCCAACAAAGTCTTGTCGCCCGCTCCGCCCGCAACAATGAGGTCGTCGCCGTCGATAATGTCCGCGAAGCACCCGATTGGCTACCCAACCCCCTCCTCCCCGATACCTACTCAGAGCTGGCCGTTCCCATCACCGGCCAAGGCGAAGTATTAGGCGTCCTCAACGTGCAAGAAAGTCGGATCGCGGGCCTCGATGAAAGTGATGGCAACTTGCTCCGCTCTCTAGCCAACCATGTCGGTGTCGCTCTCACCAACGCCCGTCTCTTCTCCCAAGAACAAGATCGCGCCGTTGAACTGGCCCAAGCTAAAGAAGCCTCCGAATCAGCCAATCGCGCCAAGAGCGAATTCTTAGCCAATATGAGTCATGAACTGCGCACCCCCCTCAACGGTATTCTCGGTTACGCCCAAATTCTTAAGCGTGACTCCGCCCTGACCTCCCAACAACAAGAACGAATCGGCATTATCCACCAAAGTGGCGAACATCTTCTCACCCTCATCAATGATATTCTCGACCTCTCCAAAATTGAAGCCCGCAAGATGGAACTCGTGCCCGTCGAATTCTACTTCCCCAACTTCTTACAAGGGATTAGCGATATTTTCCGCTTACGGGCCGAGCAAAAAAATATCGGCTTCACTTTCCACGCCAAAAAACCGTTACCCACTGTTATCAAAACAGACAAAAAACGCTTGCGCCAAGTGTTGATTAATCTACTTGGCAACGCCGTAAAATTCACTACCACCGGTGGCGTTTACCTCAATGTTGATGTACTCGACCAAGCACCCAGTGAAGAGGACGACAATTTCGACCTAGCCACACTCCGCTTTGAAATAGTCGACTCTGGTATTGGTATCAAACAAGAAGAAGTTGATGACATTTTCGTCGCTTTCCAACAAGTTGGTGACAAAGAAAAATTCTCCGAGGGGACCGGCCTCGGCCTCCCCATCAGCCAACGCCTCATCAATATGATGGGGGGCGAAATCAAAGTCAAAAGTGCCGAAAATGTCGGCACCACTTTCTGGTTCGACCTCGTCATTCCCGTCAACTTTGGCGATGAAAATGAGGTCCCTCTGCTTGAAACGGGTCGCCAAGTGTTGGGCTTCACCGGTACCAGCAAACAAATCATGATCGTCGATGATAAAATGCACAATCGACTCCTGCTCAATGATATTCTTTCCCCTCTGGGCTTCACCATTACCGAAGCTTCTAATGGTGAAGATTGTCTGCAAAAATTAGAAAATATGACCCCAGACCTCATCATGATGGACCTCGTTATGCCGCGCAAAAATGGGATCGAAACAACCAAAGCGATTCGCCAAAACCCACGCTTTAAAAATATGGTCATCATCGCCAACTCGGCCAGCGCCTTTGAAAATGATCGCGAACAAAGCATTTTAGCCGGCTGCAACGCCTTCTTGCCCAAACCGGTTCAATCCGAAGAGCTTTTTGCCACCATGGAAACACATCTGAATATCGAATGGGTTTATGAAGATGATCCGGCCGAGGAAACTACCCCTGAAATAGTCATATCAACCAACAATAATCGCCCCGTTCCTCCATCAGCCGATAAACTAGAAGAACTCTTCGACTTCGCTCTCATGGGTGATATGACCAATCTCCGCGAACAAGCTGATGAACTTATCGCCGAGGACCCTGAATATACCCCCTTTGCCCAACGTATTAAAGAATTAGCAAAAAACTTTGAACAGGAAGGTATCATCAACTTCTTAGAAGAATTTATGGACTAAATTATGAGCACAGACAATAATAACGAACAAACAATCCTCATCGTTGATGATAACCCCACCAATTTGAGTGTCATCTCAGATTATCTCGAAGGTCAAGGGTACCGCATCCTCACCGCTCGTGATGGCTCCCTCGCCCTCCGTATTGTCAAACGTATTCTCCCCGATATCATCTTGCTCGATGTCATGATGCCTAAAATGGATGGTTTTGAAACCTGTACCCGTCTTAAAGATCATGATAATCCCGCTGTCCGTGAAGTACCGGTCATCTTCATGACCGCCCTCTCTAGCACTGAAGACAAAGTAAAAGGCTTCACTGTCGGCGCTGTCGATTATGTCACCAAACCATTACAACAAGAAGAGGTTTTGGCCCGCATCACCACCCATATGCGTCTGCGCCAACTCACCAAAAATCTACAAAAACAAAACGCTCGGCTTGAAATCAGCAATCAGGTTGGACAAAAAGCCACCTCTGTCCTTGACGAAGAAGAACTTTTAACCACCGTCGTCCAACAAATTCAATCTAAATTTGGCTACTATTTCGTTAGCATTTGGCTCGTAGATGAAAACCAAGAGACACTCCACCTGCGGACAGGCGCTGGCGCCCCTTCCACGGCCGATCTCCTCGCCCGCGGCCACACCATCCCCCTCTCTCAAGAAAAAAGCATCATCGCCACCGCCGCTAACACCAGCCAACCTTACCACGCCGCCGATGTCACCAATGACCCCCACTACCTTCGCATCGACACCGTTGACCAAGCCCAACAAGAATTAGCCCTCCCCCTTAAAGTCGGCAACACCCTCTTAGGTGTTCTTGACATTCAAACCAATACCGACGAAAACGATATCACCCCTGAAGACCAAATCGTCTTGCAAACTTTAGCCAATCAAATCGCCATCGCCCTCCGCAATGTCCAACTATACACCCGCGAAAAAGAACGTGCCGATGAACTTGCCGAACTAAACGCCACCAAAGATAAATTCTTCTCCATTATCTCTCACGATTTACGTAGCCCATTTAACAGCCTGATGGGTAACTCCCAATTCATGCTCATGGAGTTTGAAAATCTATCCGCCAAAGATCTTCAAGAGATGATTCAAAGTATCTACGACTCCTCTGTGGCCGCCCACGACCTCCTCCAAAATCTACTCACCTGGTCACTCCTCCAACGCGGACGCATGCAACCTAAACCCGCCACCCTTCAAGCCCATGCTATTGCCGCTAACACCATCAATCTACTAAAAGGCAATGCTGAAGAAAAAAGCATCACCCTGACCAACGAAATTGACGCCGACACCCATCTCTACGGCGATCAAAACATGATCGACACCGTCATCCGCAATCTCACCGCCAACGCTCTCAAATTTACGCCGTCGGGCGGCTCCATCACCATCCTCGCTGACGAAACCAATGCCATCCACCCCGACCTCCCCCCCACCAACAACACCTACACCCGCATCGCCGTCCGTGATACCGGCCTCGGCATCAGCCCCGAAGACCAAAAGAAACTATTCCGCCTCGATGTCCATCACAGCACCAAAGGCACGGCCAAAGAAAAAGGGACCGGCCTCGGCCTCATCGTCTGCCAAGATATGGTCGAACAAAATAATGGCCACATCTGGCTCGAAAGTGAACTCGGCCAAGGCACCACCGTCTACTTCACTGTCCCCACCAACCCACCTGCCTAACCCCCAACCTGTAACGCCAACAAACTCAACATCCCCAATACAAAATCATACCCCGCATGAATAAATATCACCATGCTCGTATTATGCC
Organism: Anaerolineae bacterium; assembly: GCA_035459145.1. Taxonomy (GTDB): domain Bacteria; phylum Chloroflexota; class Anaerolineae; order Promineifilales; family Promineifilaceae; genus DATHYN01. Next base: position 6,592 of record DATHYN010000455.1, read on the forward strand.
GTTCCCGCACATAACCCAACACCACCGCTAAAATAATAATAACCACCGTCGCCACCGTTGCCCCATACTGAATATGCGCCAAAGCAAATATCATCGCCGTCGGCCAAACCCCTAAAATAGGCTGTAAAGGGCCCCGCGACGACCACGCGGCCCCCCGCCCCCCCGCGCCCGCGGGCACCTCGCCCT